>CAYGGB010000001.1:0-4044 GCA_964349295.1 uncultured Candidatus Peribacteria bacterium
GGTACAGACAACCGATACGCCGGGGAACGACGCTGCGGCGGATTTGAGGAAGCCTTCCTGCAGTTTTTCGTTCTCGGAGCGCATTGTCGTCACTTCCTTTTGTGTCGGGCGCTTTGTCAGCGACGGACCAAGGCTCGTTTCCGTCACAATGGCATCAACAGATTCCTTCACCTCGAAGGGCTTTGTGGCGTCCTGCTTCCAGACGCGGGAAGGGACGGAGGATTTCTTTACTTCAAATTGTTTGCGCAGCCATTCCAGATTCTTCGTCGTGCCGCTGACGGCTTTTTCGGATTTGTCGGAGGCGAGGACGGGGAATCCGCGGATGAGGCATTCCATGGGGATGACGCCGGTTCCGCAGAAGGGATCGAAGATCGTTACTTCGTTACTTCGTGTCTTCGTGCTTTCCTTCTCGTCAGTTTTTTTCTGGTTGCTTCTGGAAACCCAGACGCCGAGATTGATCAGGATCTGCGCGAGTTTCGGCGGCAGCAGACCGACGCCGGTGTCGCGGACAGGTTTCTCCATGTCGCGCTTGGTGTAGGCTTCGATGTCCTGTGCGCCTACTGTTATACCGACCCAAAGACGCTCTTCGGCCCGTTTTTCGCCGGGTTTCGAGGTTCCGGATTTTTCGGCTGCGTAGCGGATCATCGATATTTCGGCGCCGTGCGACTTGTCCAGCAATCCGTTGTCTCTCAGGACAATCGAGGGAGCCGCTGCCCTCTCGTTTCCCACGTAGCGTGAAGGCTTCCCCTTCTTTTTGAGGTGCAGTTTGCTTCTGCGGTACAGGTCTCTCACCGTAGCGGTATTGAGGCCCACGGTCCGCAGGCTGAACGTCACTTTTCCTTTGATCGGCATCAGCGTCTGCGCAAACAGCTCAGGAATTTTTTCGATCGTCATATGACCGTCGGCGATTTTTTCCGCGAGAACAATGGTGCCTCCCAGCGTGTCGAGAAATGCCGCATCGAGCGTCACCCCGCTGTCGAACAGCACCACACTGCGGTCGATTTTCTCGTGCAGCAGAAATCCCGGAACGGTTGCGGCAAGTTCTGCCAGGCTCAGGTGCGGTTGGTGACCGATGAAGGCAGCGTATGACGGCATGGTTGGAGTATAGGGTGAATAACCTTCAGGATGCTAGGGTCGGGGTTTCGGATTGCGAATTACGGATTATGAGATGGTTCTTTGGTGGTATCCGCCATCCGAAATCCGTAATCCGTCATTGCATCGTGAATCAGCAGAACGGTCAGTGTCACGACGACGGGCATCAGATGAATCAAACCGCGCGCATATCCCGTCTGCAGCAGTGCCTCCTGTGCAAGACCGGTGAACAGATAAAAGAAGAGTTGGATGCAGTAGGGAATCAGGAAGCACGCCGTGAGCAGCAGGAGCGGCGTCAAAAATGCCGTCCGGAAGCGGTAGATCAGCAAACCGAAGAAGAGCGGGAAGAGGAGGTTCCAGTTCCCCTCCAGGAACGTGTTGACGGAAATCGCCGTGAGAACGTTCTCGTGCCATTGGAAGTTCAGATCGATGCCTTTCGCGTTTCCAAAATCCAGTCCGTGCAGCAGCTTGAACCCGATCCAGGGGGCAATACATAGCAGAAGCATCGCGGCTCCGATTACCCCTGTCTGTATCAGATCCCGTGTCGTGACTGTTTTCTGTTTCCATAGCCACAGGAATGTCCCTCCAAGCAGCAGAAGAAGCGTCGGCAGATAGAGCGCCCAGCCTTCGTTCTTGGTAAACGGCACAATGACGATGGCGAGAAGTGACAATCGCAGCCACGAACACGCCCGTGCGGACTGCTCTTCCCGCAGCGCATTGAGCATCAGCATCACCGCAGCAAACAAGTGCACCGACAGGAAAACATCGGCGTACGCATTTGTCCCGTGGATCAGTTCCAGAGGGAGTGATGCGAGGATGATGGAACCGAGAGCCGCCCAGAACCAGGGGAGTGTGCGTCTGAGCGCCCAGTAGACGAGCAGCAGCAGCGCGATAAACCAGACGGTATGGATGCTGTTCACGAGTCCTTCGTTCCACGTTCCCGCGATTGTCGAGAGCCAGGTTTTTGCGAGCGACACGGGTGGCGGATACGAATGAACGCCCGATGTTCCTCCCCATGGCACCTCCAGCGTGAACGTTTTTTCGATGAAGAAAATTTTCCCGCGCAGATTCCAGTTGTCCGTCGTATCGTCAAAGAACGACGGCGTCG
Organism: uncultured Candidatus Peribacteria bacterium; assembly: GCA_964349295.1. Lineage (GTDB taxonomy): Bacteria > Patescibacteriota > Gracilibacteria > Peribacterales > Peribacteraceae > JABFSS01. The sequence continues at coordinate 2,201 of CAYGGB010000001.1, forward strand.
TCAATGCAATGCCGCCGAATGCGACAATGCGCAGGGCGACCCACGCCCCAAGAATGATCAATCCGATGATCATCGGACGGGGCAGGGTTCCGTCCCGTAGCACGGCATGCCGTGCCCCAGCGAATTTTCCGCGGACATACCACGGAATTCCCAATGCAATCAGCATCGCGCAAAAAACGCCAAGGAAGCCGAAAATCGTAAAAGGAATGCCGATCAGGATGTTGGCAAAAAATGCGCAGAACATCATGAACGTCAGTCCGAGGACAAACCCGAGCACCCATTTTTCGCCGCGCCCGAGGACCGGAGTTTTCCATTCGACAAGATCGAGCAGCAGCCATCCGGTGAGGGCGGGCAATGCAATGCCGAGGAGGAGGGCGAGGAGAATCATGGATTCGTTTCAAAAAGATACGGTGTCCCGTTGAGGCTCTTGAGCACTTTCCCCGAACCACTCCACGGTACGCCGTTCACATGGAGACGATTGTCGTCGCCCACGGTGACATCGTCGCCGCTGAAAATAAACCAGAGCCGCAGATCATCGCGCGGACCCGTGGGCACCACCACCTCCGCCGGCAGCGAAAAATACCGCAGCATCGGAAGAACCGGCGATCCCGTTGACGTCAGGAACGCGAACTTCTCCTCCTTCCGAATCCTCGGGAGGCTTTGCTCCAGCATGTCATTGAAATGCAGGTACGACCTGAACTGTGCCTCACCTTCTGGCGCCGTGAGATACGAAACGTAATCGTGGCGCGCGTAGCTGAGAAGTTCCAGGCCCATGCGGATGTCATACACAGTCCAGAGAATCCCGAAGCACAGAAAAAACGCGAGGAGAGGCGACAATCTCCGGTTCTCCCACAGGCCGTATCCGGCACATCCACATGCCGCCAGGAGAATCGCTCCGTAAAAAATCCAGTTTCCCGAGCGACCGCGCGGAGGCATGGACAAAAAGAGCTGAGCGGTCCCGAGAGGGTTAAAAGCGATCACCGGTCCCCACAGAAAATTGATGCTGATGGGACTCATCCTGTCGAACGTCCAGAAACTCTTCCAGGTTTCGGCGATTTTTTCCAGCGTGTTCCAGTGTGAGAAGCGGATATCGCGAAGCAGGAGATCGGTGCCTTTGGGGAACACGAAGCCGATGGTGTCGGTACTGCGGTCCCACTGCGGATATGCATCCACGTTGAGCTGCAGCGTCTGTTCCTCCGCGCTCGCGGGGATGTTGATGTCCAGTTGTGTGAAAATGCCGTCGGCCTTGTCGCGCTCGTGCCACAGGAACTGCGCCTGGGTATTCATTCTACTGATGAACGTCAGGCTGACAACTTCCACGGGGTGCTGCAGATCCAGGTCCGAAACCATACTGCCGTCGCTTGCGGATGCGGTGACGTGCAGGCCATTGGCAGTCGATGTCGGAAGATCGAGGCCGGAAATCCGCCATGATCCCGGCAGGTTTTCGTTACGGAAATCCCAGGTGGTTTCCTGCATGGCGAGGGTTGTTGCGGGCAGGAGAAGCAATCCGGTGATGACAGCAGACCGCAGGAGGAATTTCACAGGAAAAGTGTAGTGAAGCCGACGAAGCCGGGGAAGCGATGTTATGGTGAACGGAGCGAACCATAGACATCATCGTGTCGTCCTTCGCTCCGCTCAGGATGACACTTCGGAATCGTATTATTTTGCCTGACCCGCCACTTCAATATCCTTCGGTCCGCCGGACACAACGGCTTTGATGCGCCGGACTCCGGAAGATGAGCTTTCCTCCTTCTGGATCTTAAAGCTTCCGAGCATTCCCGTCCGTGCCACATGCGGGCCTCCACAGATTTCTTTGCTGAAAGATCCGTTGCCGACCACATAGA
>CAYGGB010000001.1:4054-9023 GCA_964349295.1 uncultured Candidatus Peribacteria bacterium
GTCAGGTGATATGCCATGGGCAGGTCCAGCGTGATTTGTTCGTTGACGAGATCCTCCACCTGTTTGATCTGCTCCGGTGTCATCTTCTCCGGATGATTGAAATCGAAGCGCAGACGTTCTGCGGTGATGTTGCTGCCTTTTTGCGAAATGTGCGGACCGAGGACTTTCCTGAGTGCTGCATTCAACAAGTGCGTCGCCGTGTGCAGCTTTGTCGTTTCTGCAGAATGATCCGCAAGTCCGCCCGCGAATTTTTGGGCTGCTCCGGCGCGCGAGAGTTTCTGGTGTTCCTCGAAGGCTTTCTGGAAGCCGGCATCATCAACGTGAATTCCTGTTTCCTGGACGATTTCTTTTGTGAGTTCAAGAGGAAACCCGTACGTTTCATAAAAATAAAACGCCTTCGCGCCGTCGAGCGTCTTGTGCTCACCAAGGTACTCTTTCAGCTCTTTTTCCCCTTTGGTCAGCGCCCGCTTGAACTGCGCCTCTTCCGTTTCCAGCGTTTTCAGGATCTCTTCTTTCTTGCTGCGAAGAAGGGGATAGGCATTTCCGTACGTTTCGATGACTGCTGCCGCGACCGGCGCGCAAATATCTTTCGTGAGTCCCAGCACGTTCGCAAAACGGATTGCGCGACGAACGACCCGGCGGGTGAAATATCCCTGGTCTTTGTTGCCGGGAGGAGCGCCGTCGGCCGTCAAAAATGTCGCGACACGCAGGTGATCCATGATGATGCGGAACGCGCGGGTTTCCTCTTCACGTTCCCCGTATTTTTTCCCGGACAGTGTCTCGAGAACGTTCCGGATCCCGTCGAACAGATCGATCAGGAACACATCGGGATTGTCGTTCGCCGCCGCCGCAATCCGTTCCAGGCCACCGCCAAAGTCGACGTTCTGCTGTGCGAGTTTTTCAAAACCGTTTTCCTTCTTTATATATTCCATGAAGACGTTGTTCCCGATTTCCAGATATCGTCCACAGTCGCAGTTTACATGGCAAGGCAGGCCTTTCCACTCAGACCGCTCATGCAGCTTCCGTTCCGGTCCAAAATCCCAGAACATCTCGCTGTCGGGGCCACCGGGCTCGCCGATGGGCATCTTTGCAGGCTCGCCTGCGCGGCTCCACCAGTTCTTCTTTTCGTCGTAGTAAAAAATTCTGCCGCCCTGCATGCCGTTTTTTTCCGCATGATCCACATCTTTCGCGTCTATTCCCACAGTCTTAAATTGCTCTTTCCATGCCGTCACCGAAATATCATCGCGCGGGATGATGTCCTTGCCACGGAAGACTGTCACGTAGATCCGTGCCGGATCGAGGCCAATCTTCTTCGTGAGGAATTCAAACATCCAGGGAATCTGTTCTTTTTTGAAATAATCGCCAAGGCTCCAGTTGCCCAGCATTTCAAAGAATGTCGTGTGACGGTTGTCGCCGACCTCCTCAATGTCCTGGGTCCGGAAGCATCGCTGACTGTCGGTAATGCGCGTGCCGAGCGGATGACGCTCGCCGAGAAGATAGATGAGCATCGGCTGCATGCCGGAACCGGTGAAGAGCGTCGTCGGATCATTTTCGGGAATCAGCGGCGCGCTCGGAATCACCGCATGTCCCTTCGATTTGAAGTAGTCGAGATAGGCCTTCCGGATCTGGTCGGTTGTATAGTGTTGCATTGGCGACGGGGACTATAGCAAATGAATCCTTTTCAGGCCTATCGACTCTTTTTGGCTTGCAACTGGACAAGGGTGATGTAGTGTATTCTTTACATGTTCCCGTCGATCCGTTTCGTCGTTGAGGCTGAAAAGGTTGATGTTGCCTTAGCAGCGCTTGCGACTGATCTTGAGAAAAGATTGGGAAAAGAGAGGGAGGAGATTATCTGCGCCATTCTTCGGCGTGTGCAGGCGCTGATGGAACAGCCAGAGCATCAGGGAAGCGAGATCACGTGGGATTTTCCCCGCGCCGGTTCAATGAATATCGGATTCATAGGACGAAAACGCACTGTGACCTCGGGAACGATTATTTTGGATGAAAAAGCCGAGTGGAAGGGGCTGTTTGAGCCGGACGACAAGGATCAATCCGCCAAGGAAACGCCCCGTCCGTAAGAAGTGACGGAATGCCTTATTTCTGCTATACTGAACAGAAACCCACACACTCTTGCCCTACCTTCTTTTCTTCCTCCGCGCCGTCCGCCGCAGCTGGCAGATCCTGTGCATTTCGGCGCTCGTTCTTTCGTGCGTTGTGTTTCTTGGTGTGTTCTTTTTCCTGCACGGGCAATCGCTCATGAAACTGCAGCTGGAGGAGAAGCTCCGCAATACCGCCGCGATGGCGGCGATGCAGTTCAACCCGTCAACAATCGTGCGCATCAGGGATGCCGATGACATGAACATGCCGGAATTCAAAGACGTTGTCAGGCGTCTGCGCAGCATCCGCGAAGAAATTCCCGAGATCCGGTTCGCCTACATCATGCGGCAGACCGAAAATCCCAATGAGCTGGAATTTGTCGCCGATGCCGATTCGCTTGCGACGCCGCAGGAGCTGGACAAGAACGTCAACGGCCTCGTGGATCCCGATGAAGAAGGCTCGTACCCGGGAGATCCCTACGACATCACCGATATCCCCGCGCTCCGCGGCCCGGCATTCCAGGGCCCTTCGGTGGATCCCGAATTCACCAGCGACCAGTGGGGAACCCTGATGTCGGCGTATGCGCCCGTGCGGGACAAGTCCGGCCGGGCCGTCGCGATCCTCGGTATCGATATGAACGCGGATGACTTCATCACGCTGACGCGAAGCATTTTCTCCCCCGTGGCGTTTCTGCTTCTTGTGGTTGCCGGAACAATGCTGACGATGCTTATCGCCATCTTTCTCTGGCGCCGCCGGGCCGAAATATTCACGCGTATCGAGGCGGAACGTTCCGGACTTATGCTCCTCACATTCCACCAGCTTGGCGGACCGCTGACGATTTTCCGCTGGTCCATCGAGGCGCTTCTGGATGCGGCAAAGCGCGGGTGTGAGCCGCTGCAGAAGGCGGTGGAGGAATATGCCGACGACATGCAGACAGGCGTCACGCGTCTTGCGGGCATTCTCGACGTTCTCAAGGAAGCGAGCCTCGTCGAGGCCGGTACCCTCGCCTATACCCGTCAGACGGTCCCGCTCAGCGGCATCGTCGATTCCGCCGTCTGGCAGATGCAGAATGATCTGCACAGTCACGATCAGCGCGTGGAAGCGTACGTACCGCACGAGATCTCCGTCACCGTGGATCCCGTGCTCATCGGCGGGGTTCTGCGCGAACTTCTGCAGAACGCCATCACGTTTTCGCCCAAAGACTCTGTTATCTCCCTCACCGCGCGGCAGAAGCGCAGTCATGTGACCGTCGAGATCCGCGACCCGGGCTGCGGCATCGACAGGCACGATCTCCCCCGTCTCTTTCAGAAATTCTCCCGCGGCGCACGGGCCCATATCCACCGTCCCGACGGCTCGGGTCTCGGACTCTACATCGCCAAAGGTATTATCGAACGTGCGGGCGGCGATATCTGGATCAAAAGCAAAGACGGCGAGGGGACGACGGTGACGTTCACGCTGCCGTGCTAGGAAAAAGTTGACAGAGGGATCCGGGAAGACTGGAATGTGGTACTTTCATTCCTTTTTTCATGAAACAACCAGCACATCTCTCTGTCGACAGCAAAGAATACGAAGATTTCAGCGATGTCATTGATCAGCTAAAAGAGAATGCCGTTGCGCTCGACGTGCTGTCCGGATTCGTGCACGACCGGATTTTTACGGAAGACGGGATTATCTGCTCCGTCAGTGAAAATGATCGCGCGCCATCCGTCCAGCAACAGTTCGACGTTATCTCCGGAGAGCTGCATCGTGCCGAAGAGCGCCAGAGTGCTCTCGAGTGGCCCGATGCGGACGCTGCTGTGTGGATAGCGAAAGTACGGGCACTTCTTCATACAACTCTGGCTGTTCATCTGGCCGTGATGCAACAACAGGAGATGAGTGTGCTGGGCGAGAACGCTCCGCAGATTTCCGATCATGCAATTCTTGTGGACGAATATGCCTCAGGGATTGCGGAGATTGAGCGGATTTGCCGGGAGCACGGCATTGAATCCTTATTGCCTGATTTGTGGGACGCTGCCGCGCTTCTCAAAAAAATCAAAGAGCCGGAGTACAAAATCACCGCAGGGACCGGGCGGAAACATCTGCGTTCCCAACTTGCTTTCAGCCTTCGCAGGATCCCCCGGCTGTTCACGGCGGTCCTCTCGTCGCTTCAGTGGGAAAGGCAATCTGGAGACTCTGTCGATATCATGTCGCAGGCGATCTCTGAGTACGGCGACAATCCTTTCGCGATACTCCGGGCATACCCGAAGCTTGCCGGGATATGTGTCCGTATCTGTTTCGATGCGCAGGATTTCGGACAGGTTGTCTCGCTCTATGAGGCACTCGGACCGGATGTGAAACTGGAGCCATCCGTCATCGAAAAATATTTCCAGTCGTTGCAGCAGTTACAGGATTTCGGGAAGATGAAAGCCGTCCTGGAAAACGGATTGAACACTGCAGCGATAGCGAATGATGTGCGGCGGGCGCTTCCCAGAATCGGATGGTGGCTTCATGACCAGCATAAATTCCGGGAGGCTGCCATTTTTCTTCTGCGTTTCGCGAAGGAAAATTGCGGATCACCCGGGCATAATGATCTGACAAAGCTCTGCAGGCGGATCGCGAACAAGGTTCATGGCCGCGACGATTGCCGCGAGTTTGTCGAAATGGTCGCAAGCAAACTGCGCACGTACTAGACCGGCTTCTTCATCAGTCTGCTCAGCAGTTCCGGGTTGCGGAAAATCGCGCTGACCGCGAGCAGGACGAACGAGATGTAGATCGGCAATGCTTCCAGGTGCGTGAAGCCGTGCGTCAGGTTGGTGGCGAGTGCGCCGCCCATGTAGCCGATCATCAGAACGAAACCGACGGTCGATGTGCGGGGGATGACGAAGAGCACGAC
>CAYGGB010000001.1:9033-16169 GCA_964349295.1 uncultured Candidatus Peribacteria bacterium
CCAGAACACCCAATCCCTTTTCGAGTCCGATGGTACCGAGGCGCTGGCCGAATGTCTCCGCGTCGGATCCGGGGGCGACCGGCATGAATTTCATGACTGCGGCGAACAGGTTGAATGCAGCGACGAGGATGGCACATGTCCATCCGGTAATGGATCCGAGGCGGGTATTCATGGGGAAGAGGGGAAGATTGCCCGCAATGTAGCCGATATACCCAGATATGTCATCCTGAGCGGAGCGAAGGAGACATATCGCCGATGTCTATGGTTCGCTCCGCTCACCATGACATCTCCGTCGATTTGTAACTATTCGTCCCCCAATTCGTAATACACTATGTAGGAATCCTACTTCCTCCCGTTCATGGATCAGACGGAACTCGACAGCATCGACCTCTGCAGAGCCGGCAATCTGCAGGCATTCGACACGCTCTACGTGCGGCACGTTGATGCGGTTTACAAATTCCTGTTCCGCCGCACCCACGACCGGCAGACCGCCGAAGACCTGACCAGCATGACCTTTCTCAAGGCGCTCGAGTCCATCCGCTCTTTCAATCCCCGCCGCGGCGAACTGCTTGCGTGGCTCTACCGCATCGCGCGCAACACGCTCATTGATCACTACCGGCGCTTCGGAAAAGAGATCGTCGATCTTGAACTCATCGAGAATCTCCCTGCCGACGACACCGTCACAAAACAGGCCGAGCAGTCGATCGATGCCAAAGCCATTCAGACAGCGCTTGCACACCTCAAGCCGCTGCAGCGCGACGTCGTCCTGTTGCGGATCTGGGAAGGTCTCTCCTATAAAGAGATCGCCGACATCACCGGAAAAACCGAAGGCAACTGCAAACTGATGTTCTTCCGCGCGATGGCCCAGCTCAAAACCGTCATCGCCATCCCCACGCTCCTCCTCCTGGCCGTCAGCGGCCGGGCATTCCCGTCCCTCCTATGAAACCCTCCGTCACCGGATTCCTCGAAGAACTCTACGCGCTCGATCCCAATCTGCGCGACCACGAACAGCATCTGCGCCCGGTGATCGAACATCTGCTCGCACACGATCCTGCGCAATCCCCCGATCCCGCATTCGTCCAGAAACTCCGGACGCAATTACGCGAGCGGGCCGACACCCTTACCGTCCCTTCCACTTCCTTCTTCACCACCATGCAAAAATTCTTCACCATCGCCATTCCGGCCGCAGCCATTGCGGTCATCATCCCCGTCGTCGTTCTCCTCAAACAGCCGGGCGCCGCACCCGTGCAGGTTGCCCTGTCCCCCGAGTCCGTGGAGAACGCCGGATCCGAAGCATTCGGCCCGCTCTCCGGCATCAGTCCCGGCACTGCAGACGGTGTTACCAGCGGTCGCGCACAGGGCGGCGGTGGAGGTGGCATGGGCGGCGTACCCCCGGCAGCCCCCGTTCCGTCGCTTGCGCCGGACTCTGTTGGTGCCAACTATGCCGTCACCGATGAAAAAATGATGATCGCGCCGTATCCGGTCACGCACTACGAGTACGTCTACGACGGCGAACTCCCGTCACTCACCGATTCCGTCACGGTCTACAAACGCACGCCCTCGGTCCTCAAACTTCCGCTCACAGCCATCTCGTCGCAGCTCAACATCCGCGGCATCGATATCAATTCGTTTGACGGCATGACGGCCGAGTCGCTCAGCTTTGCCCAGAACAAGCCGTTCGGTTACATGATCAACATCGCGCTCCGTGATGCCACCGTCAACCTCGACGCGCAGTGGGACCAGTGGCCGATGAGCAAGTGCACCACCGACGCCTGTTATCAGGCGGAACGCGTCAAACTCGGCGACATTCCGTCCGACGATCAGCTGATCACGATCGCCAAAGCATTCGTCGGCGAGCACGGCATCGATATCGCCGGTCGCGGCGAACCCGAAGTCGATCATCAGTGGAAGCGCGATTACGACCGCGCATCCGACAAATCCCAGGCCTACATCCCCGATACCATCCGCGTCGTCTTTCCGCAGCTCATCGACGGCAAGCCCGTGTACGACCAGTCCGGCGGCAAGGCCGGCATCGGCGTCAATGTTCATATAAAACACAAGCGCGTGATGGGCGTCTGGGGCATTGCGGGCAGCACCTACGCGAAGTCCGATTACCCCGGCGTCACCGATACCGCCGCTATCAAGACGCTCATCTCGAAACTCGATAACTATCCTATGCCGGTGGATTCCATGCTCAGGGATACGGATACAAAAACCCAGAACGTCACTGTCCATCTGGCTGAGCCGGCCATCGGCTACGTCGTCTACTTCAAGTACGACGAGAAGGGGAGTCAGGAACTCCTTGTACCGTCGCTGATGTTCCCGGTCGCACGTGCCGACGGCGCCGGACCCGACTTGTACTACCGTACCAACGTCATCGTTCCGCTCGCAAAAGAACTCTTCAATGAGCAGCAGCAGGGATATCCTGTGCCGATGATGGAAAGGAGTATCCGGTGATCATCAAAGGTCAGATCCCCGTCGCAAGGCGGGGATTTTTTGATGTGTCATTCTGAGCGGAGCGAAGAACGACACGGCTGTAACTTCAGGAAAAACCGCTGACAGTCGATCACCGGGGTGAGCCCTTTCTCCTGCAGTTTCCGGCTCATCAGAGCCATAACATTCGGGTGACTCATCGGCCCGTTTGCGCGGATGATGCCACCGGGTTTCAGTCGCTCCAGCGCCTGCCGGAGGATAGCAGCGAGTAATTCAGATTCTCGCGCATCCGTCGGATGTGGCTCCGATGATGTTACCGGTTTGGGATCCTCACGCATTCTGTCGCTGATGGAAATACACAGGCTCTCGGGGAAAATAATCCGGTCGAATGTTCCTGTAAGAGGCCAGGCCTCGTTCATGTCGAAGATGATTTTCTGTATCGGCCCGGGAATATCCGACAATGCAGGATCATTATCGGCGACGAGAATATTGTCTGCAGGCACCCCGAGTTCAATCAGCAGTCGTTCCAGATATGCGGGACATGCACCGACGCTCAGGAGTCGTCTGTCCGGTTTCTTCAGAAGTTCAATATCCTCTTCTGTGATCAGACCTGTCGCGATGTGATGGCTGGGCCGGTACAGCCAGAAATCTTTCTGGTTCTTCATCAGTTTGGGATCGTGGCCGCTCAGCTCCCCGGCGAAGAGGCGTTCTTCGAGAGCACGGATGCGGGTGGGGAAAGAGTACGGGTAGGTCATTTGGTTCCGCAGACGATAAAACTCTTTCCGTTATTTACATCTCCCATATTCCGTAAATGATGGTCCACGTTGCGGAATCCCACCTGCGTAAAGAGGGAAGCTACTTCTTCCGGCTCGCGTGCAATAAAGAGACCGGTGTCGCTCATGCCGGGCATCAGATGGGAGGGATGTGGAAGATAGACGACAAGGCGGCCGCCCGACTTGAGAACGCGAAGACACTCCGCAAGTTCACGCAGAGGTTCGCGCCAGAAGTGAAATACATTCAGGCAGAAAATTTTGTCGAAACTCCCGTCCGCATACGGAAGATCTTTCGCATCCCCGAGAATCAGTTCCACGTGCTCCTGCATGATCGCGCGGTGATTGCGTTCCTGGGCCATCTTCAGCATGACGTCGGAATAATCAATACCGGCCACGTAGCCTTTTGGCGTCAGCCGGACCGTTTCGGCAATGTCTTCGCCGGGTCCGAAACCGATCTCCAGGACATGATCAGCAGGCTGCAGTTGCAGGAATTCAAAGACAAATGCACTGTGGCCGCCCTGTTTTTCCGCAAGCATTTTGCCCACATCTTCGCCCATTTTTCCTTCGGGTTTGCTTAACTGCCGGGCAAGTATCTTCGGGTCGATTTTGGTGAAATCCATGGGAAAACTGTAGCAGTCCGTATGGGAATAATCCTCAGAGAATATCTCTTATTTCGCCTGTGGCGGCGGCATCTTGCTCTGGTCCATGTAGAAGACTTCCCAGAGATGTCCGTCGAGATCCTCAAATCCGTGGCCGTACATCCAGCCGTGATCCTGCGGGGGGTTAGGTGTCTGCGCGCCCGCGGCGACCGCTTTCTTCACCAGCTCGTTCACTTCGTCCTTGCTGTCGACGGAGAGCGCGATGATCGCCTCGGCGTTCTTCTTCGCGTCGCTGATCTTTTTCTTGGTGAATGTCTGGAAAAACTTTTCGATCAGCAGCATCGCGTAGATATTCTCGGCGATCTGGAGGCACGCGGCATTTTCGTCCGTGAACTGCGGGTTAAATGAAAAGCCGAGCTGGGTAAAAAATCCGATCGTTTTCTGGAGATCTTTGACCGGCAGGTTGACGAAGATTTGCTTGGGCATAATAAGGGAGGGGGAGGAAGCCTGATGTACGAATATAAGACAATCGAAGCGGCAATTCGTTACTTTTTCTTTTCCTGAAGTATCTTCTTATAGAGCTATATTCGGCATTATGCACCGGTAATTTCTGATATTCCAATTCCCTCCCGGCGTGATGCCGGGAGGGGTTGGTCGCTTCATGCGTCAGTCGTCGTCTCGTTCCTGCCAATCGTTTCCGACCATTGCGATGCCTTTGCGGCGATACTCCTCAATTGCCTTGAGATCGCGATCTGCCACATTCGGCGCGTTTTTGGTCATGGCGATCAGCGCCCGATACGTATGATGACTTTCTTTTCCTTCTGCGATGAGCTGCTTGTAAGCATCCATGGCGTCCTGCCAACGATTCGATTTTCGTAGCAAGCTTGCCCGATACTCGCATGCTGCACCATACGCGCTGTCTTTCATGAGCTTGTAGCTGTCGATCACTTTTTCAATGTCCGACAGAGCCTCGGGCAGTTTGCCCAAGCGGGCATGCAATTGACAGCGATCAACGTACAGGCCCGTGAGAGTCCGACGCATCTTCTCGTCGTTCGGATTTTCCTCAAGCATCTCGCTGCACTCGCCGATGCCGTCTGTGAGGCGAGCGAGCATGTCAGGATTGTTGAATCCGATGCCGCGGGCTTCGTAGTGCAGATTTTCCATTCGTTCCAACAGATCAGCCTTCTTCGCAGCAGACTTCATCTGAGAAACGCCATAGAAAACACAGAGACAGAGACCGGCGAGAACGAGAGCCACAACCAACCCACGTTTGAGCAGTGACGAGTTCATCGTGCACCACCTTTCTGGAAATGAGCGACCTAGATAGCCCTAAGCGAAGTGCTTAAGACAAAAGAACTTTACAATATTTTGTATAAAAAGAAAGTAACGAAAATAGTGGCTAAAACGACGTATAAAATGCTATCATTGGGATCTCTGATCTATGAAATCGCCGTGGGGATGAAAGGTTTCGACAGCGTGATCAATGGTGTGTGTTTGCCTCGTTCCGGGATGGCAACGGTTCCCGTTACCCACTTGTTGCAAAACTATCTGCAACCGCAGAAAACAGCGTCATCGGTCGTGCTATGGCAAAGATGAATTTCAGCTTTGCTCCAGCATTGGCTATGGCCTAAGTTCGTCTCGCACGAACACGCCGCTCTTCCGACTCCTGCTGAGGAGAATCCGGCGTCACCAGCAGGGCTTTCCGTCATCGACGTCGTGACGTGACCGTATACAGGCGTCATCACTCGCTCCCTGTCTTTGTTGTTCTCTTAGGGGCAGCGAGTACGAGAACTTCATGACCGTACAGGCACATGCGCTACACGTTGGACCCGGGTTCAACTCCCGGCATCTCCACCATCAACTATCCAAAAGAACGACTTTTTGGCTTGCAGAAGACAAGAAAGTTCGACTGCTCCCGGAAGGTCTCCAGAAGGTAAAAACTTGATTTCGTTTATCTTAAGAGCAAAAGTCGGTTCAAATACCGCTAGCTCTTAAAAATAGAGGGAGCGTGAGGTATTCTTACCTTGCTTTGGAAACAATCGGAATAATTCTGTTGGCCGTAATTGCATACTTCCTTTGGAAGATTTATAACCAGCGCGAGCAAGAAAAAAACGAAGCTAAAGTCCAAGCATTTACAGAAGGAAGGAAATTAGAGAAAGAAGCACTTAGAGAAAAATATCCTCATCTTGTGGGAAAACTTGAAGGCAATTGGCTTGATGTATTTGCTAATCTGGCCGAGAGAGGAACGCCTCTTCTAAAGATGGCATGGATGCTAATGCTTAAACCATCTACAAAAATGGATTTATCAGAAGGATCAATGAAATGGGATGAACTCTGGGAACTTTCAGAGGAATTATTGGAACACCTCGAAAAATATCATGAAGGTTCTACTATTGAACATGAAATTGCGGTCGTTACTTATTGGCAAATAGCAGCAGAGGCAGCGGACGAACTTATAAAAGAGAACCCCGAAATAGAAGGAGGCAAACTGGAAGTTGAGCCTTATACTAATCTTTCAAAGATTGTGTCGCTCTTCCCGCAAAAAGGTAAGCACCCAGCGAAAGAAATTTCTTTCGTTGATGAAAAAGGATCCTTCCCAAGAAAATCTAAAGGGTCAACCGTCATACGCGAAAAGCTTCGGAGCCAAGGCGTTTAGCTCATTTCACGATTAACTCTTTCTTCAATGAAGATATTATTAGCAGGTCCAGGCACGGGGAAAACAACCAATATCAAAAATATTATTGCTGAGCATGGGGATGGTTCCAAATTTCTAGTACTTTCTTTTACAAATGCAACAGTAAGTGACCTACAGGAAAACCTGAAAGAACAAGGTATCACTGCTGATAATTGCATGACTCTTCATAAATTCGCCGTCAAATATAATCATGACAAATCGAGGCATGTCTTAATGCAAAAGGAAATTTACGAACTCAGAACAATTTCCGAAGGAACAGAAATTGCTTTTGATTCACTATGTGATTTTCTTGCATGTACAACTTTTGACCAGATGATTTCGAGATTTGTTGCGTTTGCAAAAGCAAATTCGCGCTATCTGCAAGATAAATTAGCGACGTACGACTCATTGATTGTTGATGAATACCAAGATTTTAATCCAACTGAGCAGTCTCTAATAGATGTACTGATCGAGACAATCGCTACGTCTTATATATTAGGTGATGACGACCAATGTATTTACGATTTTAAAGATGCCTCAAGCGATAAAATTATTTCATTTCATCAGGATCCAACGAATGAAATCATTGAGCATGCACATATCTGCTATCGATGCCCCGATAAAATTGTCGAACATGCGACCAACTTAATTTTAAAT
>CAYGGB010000001.1:16179-19765 GCA_964349295.1 uncultured Candidatus Peribacteria bacterium
TAAATAATAAGAAGAGAGTACAAAAAAAATGGTCTAAATCTGGAAAATCAGGCGATTTAGCTTATGCCCAGCTCAATACATTCGAGGAGGTAGCAAATACAATTTGTAGTGAGATCGGAAAGATAGAACCGTCCGAAAGCATTCTAATACTGACTCCAGTTGAATTTGCGATTCATCCATTAGTTGAGATGCTTGAAGCGAAACAGATAGCATTTTTGAATTTTTTCACACCAAAAGTTGATGATGAAACCTTGATTAGATCATGGGAAATAAGGTCCATTTATGGAAATTATCGATATCTGAATTTGGTTTTACTTGGCTATTTTAAGTTGGCAAGCCGGAAAAAGTTCTATGAATTAATTAAAACCCACTTTGATAAAGGAAATAATTACGAAGAGCTTTTTGCTTTGCTCAAAAGTAAACTACCAAATCAATTGAAGGACGAGCCTCTAGATTTAGAGGAGTTCTTGTTGAGTGACACTTATTTAAAGATAAATGATCTTTATCAAAAGGCTGAAGGCACTGATTCTAATGAGAAACTGGAAAACATGCTTAGAGCAGTTGATGAAGATGAGGAGGCAAATATAAAGATAATGTCCATACACAAATCTAAAGGGTTAGGAGCCGACCATGTTTTTATTATTGGATTAAATGAAGGAATTATTCCGAATAGTAAAAGAGGAAATGATTCGATTGAATCTCAAAGAAGACTTTTATTCGTGGGCATGACTCGAGCCAAAAAACAGTTGTTTCTCTATAGCAATATCTGCATTGCCGGAAGAGACGTAAATACGATCAATAAAGAGGATTTTCGATTCAATTTTCGAGCCAAAGTTTGGCACGGAAAAGCCTCATCCTTTATTTCCGAACTTAGACTTTAAGGCTTAGGACTTGCAATGTTTTGAACACAGAAGCCTCGTCGCTTGAACATTCTTATCAATCAATCCTATGGTCTGCCCACTATGGCCGACTTTAGAGACCAACTCCCCAAGAAATACAAAGACGTCGACTTCACCAATGCGATCGCATTGCTTGTCTTAATGCAACAGATTCAAGAACAAGAACCTCTCTCCGACCCAAATGTCGTTGTGGTTGATAGAGATGGGAAATGGTTGTACTAAGTTCGGAATTACTCCCGGAAGCTCTTTGACGAAATGGAAATCACATGACAAGTATAAATGGCAGTGTAGTAGAGTTGCGAAGAGCCAAAATGGTCATATCCAATGTTTGCTTCAGTCCAAGAAGTGTTTTACTTGCGGTAACTGCATCGGTTTTGAGAGGATTGTTTAGTTCGGAATTGGTACTGAATGCTCCACCATTTGACTAAGAAATAAATAGTTGTATATTTGCATTATGCATTTTTCAGAAACCCCTTTGTCTGAACTTGGGCAGATCGAGGAAGGTATACGTTCTACGAGGCTAGCTCGTATGAGTGGCTACGACACACCACGCACAACCATCGCAAACATCAGTAAAGGTCTCACGAAAACTGTCGAGAGTGTTTGGAATTGTGGGTCAAAACATCATTGGCACCATTTTCCTCACGCAGATAAAAATGCCACTCTTTGCTCTCAGACTGAAGTGCGTGACTTTAATACACACTGCACGCACAGTCGACTTATCTTTTTGCGTCAAGGAATCTGCGCGGCTGTGACTCTGAGAATTCTGGAGACTTCAGAAGCAGAGGAAATCATGGAATTTATTGCCCGTCATCAGAAAAAATTGGATCACGAAGGTGATCAAGCTTTGATTCAAATTTCAAATTTCCTCGCATATCCAAGAACTCAGACTTTAACCGAGGAAAGAATTCTAAAAAATATTCGAGACCGCGAATTACAGTGCGGCCCTGTTTCCTTTAGCACTGACTACATGGAAAAGAGAGGTCACGCTGTAAAGGATCAGTATGGTTCCCCTATCCAAGAGGTGGCAATAAAGTTAAATGACATTTTCGCATCTGCGAGACATGAAGTAGATATGGATTTATTTCGACAAATTACCATTCCTTCTATTCAAGCGTTAATGGCAATGGTACGAGAAGATCACAAAGCCGAAGAGGCGACTGTGTAAATCAGATTTCATTGGTGCAAAAGTAATAAATCACTTATGTCTCTCCACAAAAATTTACGTTTTATAGTGCAATAAATAAGGCAAGATACTTCCAAGTATCAAAGAGATAGCCGAAATAAGCACTGCAAGACTGGCGCCGATGGCAATGGACGTTCTTCTGTGTCTTTTCAGAACCTCTTCCAGAAATCCGATTTTCTTTAGAAATGCTTTTCCATGAGCAGTGACCTTGAGCAGTTCGTTTTTAACTTCTATGTATTCATGCTTAATACAATCTTCCAGAGTAAATTGGATTCTGTTTTTGCAATATGTACAACGAGAACAAGGCAAATTTTTCGCGGCAATGAAGAATTCCACGAAATCTCTTTCCGAATGAATGACTCCTTTTTGCAAGGTTTCATACCAAAGGACTTTAACCAAGCATCTTTCAAACGACATGGTTCTCATATTTCCAATTGTAGCAATTAAAACCTAGCTTTCTAAGCTATATATGTAGTAGTCAGTTATGTCATCTCCACCACTTCTAAACTATCGGGTTCAGGTACACAGAAAATTTATATATTGTTTTCCTTACATGCTTCGCCCTGACCCAGCTTGACCCCGCTATCCGAGCAGAGGCAATTTTTCAGTTCTGTATTCCAGTTGGATCCGAGCGGGCACATGCAGGTTGCTTCGATCAGATCCCAGTTCGTTCCACCGCCGCTGTAGCAGGCTCTTTTGTCTTTCCCGAGATTTTCGCCGATGCCGCCAACGCCGGTCCACCATCCACATTCTTCTCCGGGGCGCAGCGTGTGCCACGTCGAGCGGCCGAGGCCGGTGAGGGAGTAGATGATTCCCGTCGGTTTGATCTCACACGCGCACGGCGCGTCGTTCGCCGATCCCTGGCGGACAGCTCCCGCCGGGCAGGCCGGGGTCTTGGGGTTCGCAGCCACAGCGGCCTGGAGGGCTGCAGGAGTCTGCGCGGCCACTCTCGCGGCGACTGCCATACAGCCGGACCTACTCATTTCCGAACCCGCTCTGCTCTGTGTTTCATCTCCGATCCCCCCGCATGCGGCGGGATTCCCGTTTGCACCCGCGACGCGGTACAGACAATCAACCTTGGTGTTGGCAATCAGGAAGCCTTCGACCTGATCGCAAAGCGAGGGGTTATTTGTGGCGGCGGCGATTGCTGTAATGCATTCCATCTTGGGTGGGTTTTCAAGTTGTACGCGCTTACCTTCGATCTCCGCAAAAAAGCGCTCACCTTTGATCGAGTTGCACATGCCTACGTCGCGCGTCTGCACGGCGACGGCCTTGATGCAGTGGTCGGCATCCAGTTCTGAGTGAGCCGCAATCTGCCCGCACGAAAATTTCGCTACGGGTTCTTTTGCCATAAAGAGTCCCCCGACGGTGACGCCTGCTGTAACGCCGATGCTTCCGGCGACCTTCGCGAGTTTCATCAGGGCACTGCCGACGGTCCTGCCTCCTGTGCGTGCAGCGGAATAGGCCTTATTGGGAAGATCTGTCGGGTCGGACATTGGGG
>CAYGGB010000002.1:0-16752 GCA_964349295.1 uncultured Candidatus Peribacteria bacterium
CAAAGAAGGGGATCCGTTCAGGACGGAGGAAGGGAGGCTGCGGTTGTAAGTGTCAGAGGATTCGCGTGTTACTGCAGGAGTTTTTCCACCTGTCCTTTTGTCTGTTCTGCAACAGTACCCACTCCTTCCTGCCAGAGCACCTCAGACCTGGTTTCGGTATTCACTCTCCACATGTCTTTCCCGCGCATCACAAACACATAAGGATTCGGCTGGATCACCTCTTTGCCCTCTTCCCAGCGCACGCGCGATCCGGTCTCGGTATCCACCCGCCATGGTTGCCCGTCTTCTTTGATAATAACGTAGCGGGTTGGCACCAATACTTCGCGGATCTCCATAGTGCATTAAGGGGAATGCGTGTATTTTACGTACTTTTTCAGGCACGTCAACGTTCCTCTGTTGGTCCGGACAACAGGACCCAGTACCTTTTGGATATGGCACAGAAAATCAGACAATACCTGACGCTGATTCTCATCGCACTCCTGCCGCTTCACGCACTTCTCGTGACAGTCGGGACGAAGATTCTCAGAGGCTCCGGTCATGCGCCGATGGCAATGCTGGCGGGATGGAAAGAGGGGCTGCTGGGATTTATTCTTGTCATTGCATTTGTGGAGTGGATTCAGCAGCTGATGAAAGTGGAAAGTGGACCCGCCTTCGCTCCTGCCCCCTCGGTTCGACTCGGGACAGGGTCCGCTACGGTGGGCAAGAAATGGAAAATGGAAAATGGAAAATTTGATTTGATTGATGGTTTGATCGTTGCTCTTTTTGTGATTGCCCTTCTGCTTCCGAAAACAAATTTCCTCTTCGGTTTCAAATACGACTTTATCCCCCTGATCGCATTCATGATCTTGCGGCGGGTTGGGTGGTCGCAGGTGTTCATGACGAGGGCGCAGCAGGTGATCCTGTGGGTCGGCGGAATCGTGGCTCTGTATGGCATTATCTCGTTCTTCCTCCCGAATGGATTTTTCACGATGCTCGGATATTCGGATGCACACTCGCTGTATCTTCCCAATGGACCGCTGGCGGCGTTTCAGCAGATCAGCGGGACAACGATCCGGCGTATCCAGAGCACGATGAGCGGACCAAATCAATTTGGGATCTGGTTGTTGATTCCGCTGTCTGTCTGTCTGGTGCGATTGATTTCGGATTTCGGATTTCGGATTGCGAAGAGCTCAAAATCCGCAATCCGAAATCCGCAATTTTTTATCATAGGAGGACTACTTCTGCTCGCCCTGCTTCTGACCTTCTCCCGCTCCGCCTGGATTGCAGCTGTGGTGATCACATGTCTCGCAGTCTGTCGTGCCTATTCATCCACACGGCTGATACCGAAGATCTTTGCTGCCGCGGGACTCCTGATTTTTTGCGGGGTGATGGCAGCATGGCTTTCGCCGGCGGTCTTTGTCCGCAGCATTTCACTTGCGGGACATATTGAACGACCGCTGCAGGCGATTGGTGTCATCGCGGAACATCCGCTGGGTCTTGGTCTTGGTGCGGCCGGTCCGGCCAGTAACCGCACGCATGAGCCGTGTGTGTTTCTGGAAGAAGGCTCGGATCCGTCGTGGGCGCAGAAAAGTCCGGAACTCTGTGTGTTCGTGGGGAAGACTCAGGTGCAACCGGCCGGTCACGCGTGCAATTGTCCGGTATTGCCGGAAAATTGGTACCTGCAGATCGGGGTGGAGATGGGAGTGCTTGGATTGCTCCTCTATCTGGTGCTGGTGGGAGTGGTGCTACGACGACTCGGAATGGAAAATGGAAAATGGAAAATGGAAAATTCAGTTGGCTTATTCTCAATTCTCAATCCTCAATTCTCAATTTTTCTCCTGTTCCTGGGAATAAGCATAGCGGCCCTGTTCCTTCACGCCTGGGAAGACGCCGCGGTTGCGTATACAGCCTGGGTGCTCATTGCGGCAATTTCTTCGACGCATTCCATGTATTCAGCAGTTGGTCGAGCTCCCTCCGGACAAGCGACATGATAAAACGCTCCTGAATTTCGGGAAGTCCCGATTCGAGGGCACTTCTGATTCCTGCGCGGGCTTTGCGGGCGACCATGTGGCAGACGACAAGTTTGCGCAATGCGTTTCCGCGGTATCCTCCGTGTTTCTGGATAAATTCCATCGACATATACCGCTCACGGGCGCTTCTGTAGAACGCGTCGGTGTTTTCTGAGCCCTCCGCGGCGGCGTAGGAGCGCTGCTGCTGCTCTGTCCAGTTTTCCACCATCAATGATTCGATATTTTCATTGTATTGATGAAGCAGGTCCGTTGTGATTTCCAGCTGATTTTTCAGCCGGTGTAACGGCAGGTTTTCAATTACATCCTGATCCGTATCATCCATCACTTTCTGAACCAGACCCTCCAGATCGGTATGCAGAAAGTGAAAATGCTGTCCGACGAAGGTGAGTTGTCGTGCCTGGGTGGATTTCAGAAGCATCGAGAGCGCGTCCATTGTTTTTTTATCGTGCCGGCGGACCTTCATGCTTTTTTCCACGGACGGGATTTTCCACCGGGGATCCCAGTGCCGTTCCAGATGTTCCATGCGATCGTTGATGTATCGGGCGCTGTCGCGAAGTCCGGCATTCTGGAGAATGACATCATTGTTCTCCCTCAGACTCATGACCGCCTCAAGATCACAGAATGTCGTTTTGGAAATGGTATAAAGTTCGTCCGTGACAATGAGTTCCGTCGTCTCATCCGTTCCGTCAGCGCCCAGCTCTTTGATACGTTCCTTCGCATAGACCGAATGATAGTCGGCCAGATCCGCGAGCGGCCCGTGGAGATTTCTTAAGAAGGGAGCCATAGACTGCATGAAGAGTGCGGCAGTGTACTCCAAAATGTACGCGGAAAAGACCAAAATCGTCTATTCTTGCGCCATGGTCCACCCCGGCTCCATCGTCATCCTCGACTTCGGCGGCCAATATGCGCATCTGATCGCGAGCCGCGTGAGGAGAATGGGGGCTTTTTCCGAGATCCGCGTTGCCGAAACCTCCGCGCATGAACTTAAGGGCGCTGCGGGCATCATCCTCTCCGGCGGGCCGCAGAGTGTGTACGAAAAGGGGAGTCCGCAGGCGGATCCGAAGGTTCTCAAGCTGGGCATTCCTGTTCTCGGTCTCTGCTACGGTCACCAGTGGCTGGCGCAGGCACTGGGCGGAAAAGTCAGTCCCGGGAAAATCAAAGAGTACGGGCACACAATGATCGAACGGTCCGGTGATCCTGCTGTTTTTCACGGTCTCCCGAAAAATTTCACCGTCTGGATGTCCCATGGGGATGAAGTCAGTGCGTTGCCGTCAGGGTTTGTCTCAACGGCGAAGTCCGCCGTCTGCGCATATGCCGCGATGGCTGATGAAAAGCGAAAAATGTACGGCATTCAGTTCCATATAGAGGTGACACACACGGAGCATGGCATGGATATCCTCAAAAATTTCGTCACGTTATGTCATCCGGCTCCGTGGGGGATGACGTCGTATGCGGATCATATCGGGGCGCAGATAAAAGAGGAGACCAAAGGCAAGAAGGTGTTCATGCTCGTCTCCGGCGGTGTGGATTCAACGGTGGCGTTCACATTGTTGAATAAGATTCTCGGTCCCGAGCGTGTACAGGGATTGTTGGTGGATACGGGTCTGATGCGGAAAGATGAAATCAGGCAGGTCCAGTCGGCATTCAAGAAGCTCAAGATCACAAACCTGCATATAGAGGATGCGTCTGAAGAGTTTTTTGTGAATCTGAAAGGTGCGTATGAACCTGAGCAGAAGCGGAAAATCATAGGTGATACGTTTCTGGCCGTGCAAAAAAGAGTGAGTGAGCGTATGAAACTGCGGATCGAAGACGGCTGGATGCTGGGGCAGGGAACGATCTACCCGGATACGATCGAGACGGGAGGGACAAAACACGCCGATCATATAAAAACACATCACAACCGTGTCGATGCGGTTCAGAAAATGATTGATGCAGGTCAGGTCATCGAGCCGCTCAAGGAACTCTACAAGGATGAGGTGCGGTTGCTTGGGGAGGAGCTGGGGTTGCCGCATGACCTTGTTTGGCGGCATCCGTTTCCGGGGCCGGGGTTGGGGGTGAGGATTCTCTGTACGAACGGAATTGAGAATGGAGAATTGAGAATTGAGAATAATGGGAGTGTTTCTGTGCCGCACGCTGTCCTCCCTGTCCGTTCGGTCGGCGTGCAGGGGGATGGGCGGACGTATCGGCATGCAGTGGCACTTTTCTCCCATCATCCGTTTACGGTCACGCCGGAGCACCGGATGCTGGCGACATCGATTCCGAACGGCAATAAAGAGATCAATCGTGTCCTGCTCTGTACAAGCCATGATCAGCCGCAGGAATTTCATGTCACGCCCGGATTCATCACGCGCGGGCGCGCTGATCTTCTGCGCGAGGCTGATGCGATCGTGAGCGACGAGATGCGCGCGGCGGATCTGTACGGTGTGATCTGGCAATTTCCTGTTGTTCTTCTTCCGTTCGGATCAAAAAATGGCGGTCAGAGTATTGTCCTGCGTCCTATTGAATCAACAGACGCGATGACGGCGAACGCGTTCATCCTCAGTCCTGCCGTTCTGGAGCGGATCACGCGCCGGTTGCTCGGCCTGCCGGGCATCGATTCGGTCTTTCTTGATCTGACAAACAAGCCGCCGGGGACGATTGAGTGGGAATAGCGACGACGAGAATTAGGAATAAAGAATTAAGAATTAAGTGAAACAGGACTTAATTCTTACTTCCTAATTCTTTATTCTTCGCACGCTCATTTCGGAAAAGAACATCTGCTAGAATACACACTCTTATGGATCACCAACTTCCGGAGGAGAAACTTCAGCGGCTTGTGACGCAGGCGCAGGGCGGCGATACCGATGCGTTCGAGGAACTGTACAAACAATTTTTTCTTCCCATCTACCGGTACGCGGCATTCCGCGTTCCGTCGGATGTTGCGGAGGACATCGTGGCGGATGTGTTCGTCAAAGCGTGGGAAAAACTGCACCAGTACAAAGCGCAGAAAGGCGTTCCGTTTGGCGCGTGGCTTTTTCGTATCGCGCGTCATACGGTGATCGACAGTTACCGGCGCGAGCGCGGGTTCGAAGAGATGCCCGAAGACCTGGCGGATCCCGATGCACTCAACCGCGCCGATACGGGCGTCAAAAACCGGGAACTTCTGAAGACCGTGCAGGAGGCGATGGACAAGCTCCCTGGACGCTATCGCGAAATTCTTGTTCTGTCGTATATAGCCGAATTGCCCCATCATGAGGTCGCCCGGGTGCTGAAAATGACGGAAGGCGGGGTCCGGATCCTGAAATTCCGGGCATTGCGGAAACTGGAATCTCTGCTGCCGCCCGATATCAATGACCGTTCGCCGTAATATTCGTTTATTTTGCGTAACAGAAGCCCTGATTCTCCGTTTTACCCGCTGAACAAGAACCCCGAAACCCCGTATGAATTCCCGCCCGTCATCACCGGCACCGATGCCCGAGGAGCGTCTCCGGCAACTGGCGTCCCGGCTGACCCCCAAAGCAGGGGCAGAGGACCGCGTGCGGCGCATGATCCGGGCGCGCTCATCACTCCGGTCTGAGGAATTGCTCGGTCAGGTCCGCGATTCGATCACACCCGCGCCGGGGCTCGCCACTGTGCTTTGGTCACGCATTCTTTCGTCGATGGATCCGATTGCCCACCTTTCCCTGTGGGAACGTTTTCGCGGAGCAGTGAATCCTGCAGACGATGTCCGCGATCTTCTCTGGAGCCGGTTTTCCCTGCGTCTCAAGCCGTCGTACGCGCATGCGATCACCTCGCGCCCGGTCAAGTGGGTTGCGGCGTTCGCTGTGCTGCTTGTCGCCGTGCGCGTGAGTCCCATCCTGTTCCTCGCCCCTGCAACCATTGCCGGATCATCCGTCACATTGTTCTCGCAGGAGGAAGGTACCGAGGTGTTGATCGGATCTCTCTGGCAGCCGCTTCGGGGCGAGATCACGCTCAATGCGCCAGCCCGCCTGCAGACGCAAAAGGGACAGGCCACCATTGCCGATCATGACGATGCCGTTTTCCGTCTGGCCCCCGGATCGCGCGTGCATCTGCTCGATCTTTCCGACAGACCCGAAGCATCGACGCAGGAAACAACTATTGCACTTGAAGAAGGAGAAGTCTGGGTGCTGGGTCTCGTCCCCAAGCATGTCCGCGCAATCACCGTTCTGACATCGCAGGGGCGGATTCTTCTCCACGAGGGAAGCGCGAGCATCAGGCAGACAAAAGAGGGGACGGTCGTCGTACGCGTTCTCGACCGCAGCGCCACGATTTCCCGTCATGGCCAGCAACTTCATCTCGTTGCCGGAGAACAGACTGTGCTCACCAAAGATGGTGATCTTGTCGCGACCGCCATGGCCCGCGGCGTGTTCCAGGATGCGTGGGTTGCGGGCAATCTCACACGCGATGCCGCGCATCAGCACGAAATCGCGCAACTCCAGCAGGAGCGACGTGCTGCGAGTGCCGGAATTCTTCCCGGAACCACGCTCTATCCCGTCAAGCGTCTCGCCGAATCGGTCGATGTGCTCTTTGCCCTCAATGACGACGACCGTGCGCGCAAACTGATCACGCAGGCCAACACCCGGCTCAACGAAGCGGCGGCATTGCTTGGCACGGAAGACGACGCAGAGGCCCAGAATGCGCTCCAACAGTACAAGGACACGATGCTGCAGGTGGCCAGCGGATCCGGCGGAAGCCCGCTCGTGCATTCTCTTCTCCAGAAAGAACTGGTGGATGCCGGCTCCTCAACGGTGAGTGCGGCGTTGCCGGGAGATTCCGCGTATGCCCTCAAGCAAGCAGTCGATGACACCATTGCCTCGCTGCCGGACAGCGTTACAAAACCTGATGTCGAAGGGGAGACGCTGCTCGACGAGCTTTCCGCGGTCAAACGACAGGTCGCCCAGGGTGAAACAGCCAATGTCCGCGAGAAACTCTCCGAAATCACCGTTTCCATAGCCACCATGAATGCCAGTGGATCACTCACGGCCATGTCGCCCGATATCCGCCACGAGGTTGCGGCATCTGCCGGGCAGGTTGCTGCCGCGGTCAACGGCGAGGTTTCTGCAGAAATCACAGCACTCACCCTGGGGGCGCCTGCAAAGGAACCGGTAACGCCCGAACACCCCGCCCGCGTTATCATGTTGCGTCCTCTGACTCCTGAACAGATCACGGCAAAGGCGCAGGAAATCCGCGGACGTATTTTCTTCTACGGGAGCAAGAAAGCGCAGTATGACGCATTGGAAGATCAGCTCAGTCTTATCTCCCGCAGCACAGAACGGGGCCGCATTCTCCGCGAACTCTCCAAAGTCCTGCCCCGTAATGGTCTCGCCCAGCGGGTCGTCCGCGAAATACGGACGCTGCAGGGAGAAGTGGAAGAGCAGGTGACGGCAAGTGGAGGGATAACGCCGCAGAAAGGACAGGAGTGATTTTTTAGGAATAGCGCGTTTACTCGTTAATTCGAACACTCTCGTTACTTCGTGTCTTCGTCGAACGTTGGACGAAGTAACGAAGAAACGAGCATGGTTCGTGCGTATCGGGCTCCCTTGCGATCTTTTCCTTCCCCCAGTACTCTCCTGATCCTATGGCAATGTACTCCATCACCGATCTGAAGCCCGGTCGCGCCGTTACCATTGATGGCGACCCGTATCTGGTTATGAGCTCTCAGTTCGGCCGCAAGAGCCAGAGTAAGGCGAATATGCAGTGCAAACTCAAAAACCTGCAGACAGGCGTCATCATGTCGCGCAACTTTCAGGGCGCGGAGAGAATCGAGCAGGCGGATGTGGGCTACAAGCATGTCCAGTACCTCTACGGCGATGATACGTCCTGCACATTCATGGATCTCGAAAGTTACGACCAGTTCGCGCTGCAAAAGGACGACATCGGGGACATGGTCGGATTCCTGCACGACGGGCTCGAATGCGACGCGCTCATGTATGGCGAAAAGCCCATCAGCATCAAGATCCCGAGCACCGTCACGCTCACGGTCAAAGAGACGATCCCCGGCGTGAAAGGCGACACCGCAACGGGCGGCAGCAAGCCTGCGCTCATGGATACCGGCATCTCCATCAACGTTCCATTGTTCATTCACGAGGGCGACAAGGTAATCGTGAACACGGAGACGGGGGAGTATAAAGAGCGAGCGTGATGAAAGAGGGGATTCTGGGAAGCTAGATGAGTTTTTTCGTGTGGGCTGGGCCTCTCCCCTGACCCCTCTCCTCGAAGGAGAAGGGGATGTTTTTGTTTGTTGTTTGTTACAAAAGCTTCTTGAGCACCTCATTCACTTTGGCCGGATTCGCCTGCCCTTTCGTCATCTTCATCACATAGCCGACGATTGCCCCGAGGGCCGATTCTTTTCCCTTCCGGTAATCCTCAATCGCTTTCGGATTCTTCAGTATCGCTTCTTTCACAAGTTCTTCAATCTTCCCGTCATCGGAAATCTGCGCCATTCCTTCCGCGGAGATGATGTCTTTTGGCGATTTTCCGGTCGCGACCATCTTTTCGAGGACAGCTTTTCCCGCATTGCCCGAGATCGTTCCGGCATCGATGGCAATCAGCAGGTCAAGCATGTCGTTCACGGACGGTGCTTCGGCGGCAGTCTTTCCATGGGTATTCAGAAAGCCCATCAGCTGCGTCAGGATAAGACTGGAACTGCGCTTGGCGTCCTTCGTTTTCGCCTGCACGGCATCGAAGATCGATCGGATTTTGACCTGTTCGATGAGTGTTGAGGCTTCGGCGTTCGTAAGACCCATGGCGAGATAGGTCTTCTTCAGTTCACGCGGCAATACAGGGATCTCCTTCTGGATACCTGCAAGCATCGTTTCGTTGATAAAGAGCGGCGGAATATCCGGTTCCGGGAAGTAACGATAATCATCTGCAGATTCTTTTTCGCGCAGCATCCGCGTCTTGCCCTCGTCATCCATCCATCCCACCGTGATATCGCGTTTCAGGGGGCCGCCGGTCTCATCCCAGGATTTCCGCAGGCGTGCTTCCTCATATTGGAGAGCTCTTTCGAGTGCCTTGAAGGAGTTCAGGTTCTTGATTTCACTGCGCGGATTGAGCTTCTTCGTGCCTTTCTCACGCAGCGAGATCGACGCATCAAAGCGCATCATGCCTTTGAACATATCGGCTTCGGAGGCGTCGACGGCGATGAGCATCCTTCGTAATTCCTCCGCAAATGCGACGGCTTCATCCGACGATCGCAGATCCGGTTCCGTCACGATTTCCATCAAGGGCGTTCCTGCCCGGTTGTAATCACAGAGAGTGACGGTGCCGCGATGCGTGAGCTTTCCAGCATCATTTTCCATGTGGAGACGGGTGATTCCGCAGCGCTGCGGCGCGTGGCCCTCTCCCCCGGCCCCTTCCCCTGAGGGGGAGGGGAGGTCATATTCGACCTCCCCCTTCGATGCGAGCGGAAAATCGTACTGGGAGATCTGAAATCCTGAAGGCAGGTCCGGGTAAAAGTAATGCTTCCGGTCGAAGTGACTCGACGGGTTCACGGTGCAGCCGAGCGCTATCGACATCTTGATGGCTTTGATGACTGCTTCTTTGTTTGGTACAGGGAGAGTTCCAGGATGGCCCATGCAGACCTCGCACACCGTCGTATTCGCCTCCTTTCCGAATGCATCGTTGTCGCAGCCGCAGAACATCTTCGTTTTTGTGTTCATCTGGGCATGGACTTCGAGGCCGATGATGGCTTCCAGCTCTGCCATATACAGAGATTAGGTTTTTCTCTTCCCCATCGCAATGGGCTGCGATTCCTTCAAAAACCTCTCAAAATCTATCTCTTCGTGAAGAAGGGGGATCCGTTCCTCCGGATCCATATTCATGTCATCCGCCAATGAGTTTACAAGCCGTATAAAATCCACAACATTCATTGCGTCGACGTACTCGTTGTGCCCGAGGTTTTTATTCTGGTTGAATATCTCAAATATGTCATTTGCCTCGGGAATCAATGGTCTCATTCCGGTGGGAATCGGGTCAATGATGCGATAGTGATGATCGTCATTCTGATCCTGATAGAGATGGACGTTTTCCCGGCCGAGACAATCGAGTATTTCTCCCGTGTCCTGAGAGAAGAAAATCAGGCCCGATACAAGCTGCTCCAGATTGCGCCGGAATTCCGGATCCTGATCCATGTTCACAAACATTTTTTCGAGATTAGCATTCCCCTGCACCGATAAAAAATCCCGGCGGTCGTACGGTTCTTTTCGGAGAATCGCACTCCGGCTCACTTTTGCGTACAATCCAGGATCAAGATCAGGCTTCCGTTCCGCATAACCGCCACTGAACACCACAGATGATTTGTCATTGAACCGACGTGTATTGTCCTGAAAAGAAACGTCAGGGACTCCGGTGTGATGCGGGCGGTGGACTTCCGGCAAAACCGTTCCCGGCAAAAAATATGAACTGCACAGTTTCTGATAGTCGTTTTTCCGTTGTGCTTCGGGTTCTGTTTCCGGCGCATCCTCGATTTTCACAACCTTTTTCCTGTCCGGCCCCAGAGCGAAAGCAACCCGCTTTGCCCCGTGGCCCACATATTGTAATTTTCTTTCTTTAAGCTTCAGAACACTCCGTAGGTTTTGTTCAGCATTTGTCAGTCGTATCAAAATAGTCGAATCCGCATCCGGAATCTGTTTCATAAACTCCTTGTACACGACCTGCCAATCCTCCAGTCCCTTAACATTTGTGGTGATTCTTTGTGGGTATTCAACCAGTGTGGGTCCGTCAGCATCCTCTTCCGGGTATCTGCTTTGATCTGTTGCGGGTTTGGGCGCGAGCATCGTTGGTCCAAGAGAATCTTCTTTCAACAGCACATCGCGATGATGCCAGTTGTCGGGGGTAATGGTGACCGGGGGGACTGCTTCCATCCTACTGCGATTCCAGGTTTACGCTCAATATACATCGCCGGTCCAAAATTATTGGCTTGCTCTTGCGTAAAAATAACATCACTACTTTTGGTAATCCACAATCAGCACCCCCTCCAGATGATCCACTTCGTGCTGCACCACCCGCGCGTCGAAGTTCTGGAGTTTCTTCTGCTGCTTCTTTCCTTTCACATCCAGATACGTGAGCGTGATCTCCGTTGACCGCGCAACGTCGATCCAGACGTTTGGCAGACTCAGGCAGCCTTCCTGATCAATGGCCGTCTCTTTGCTGTGTCCCGTGATTTTTGGATTGATCAGCGGCGTGATCTTGCCACCGATCACTGCAATGCACACACGCTCCTCCCGAGCTACCTGTGGCGACGCCAGACCGACGCCGTTGGCCTCGTGCATGGTGTCAATCATGTCTTTGATCAGTTTCCGCAGATCCTTGGTCACCGATGGCACGGGCTTCGTCTTCTTCCGGAGGATCGGATTGTCGGGGCCGATGACGATGGGAAGAACGGACACGGTTATCATTCTATCACGAGATGATGTCATGGTGAGCGGAGCGAACCATGAGGATCCGGCATCTGTACACTGTCGCATGTCTCCTTCGCTCCGCTCAGGATGACATGCTTGGTCACTTTACTAATTGTTTCAAACCCGCCCGCTTTCTCAAATCCTCAAACGAGCTTACTTTCTGCATCATTCTCATCAACGCCTGACCCGTCAGAATCACATCCGCCAGCGCGCGGTGGCGGGCGACGGGCATGTCGAGATTGAACCGTTTGCAGACAGCGTCCAGATTGTGCCGGAAATCCGTCGGATACAGATTCCTGCTGAGCATCAGCGTGCAGAGGCAATCAGGCAGATCTGTGTAGCCCCAGCAGTACTGTTTTTCTGCCTCAAGGAAGCCCATGTCGAAGCTTGCGTTATGCGCGACGAGGACCGAACCTTTTGCGAACTCCAGAAACTGCGGCAATACGAGATCAATCGTCGGTGCCGCTTTCACTTCTTCCTCCGTGATCTTGTTCACCTGTCGCGCTTCCCAGGGGATGTCCCGTTCGGGATTCACCAGAGTCACAAATGCAGTCTCCTCCTGCAGGATGCCGTTTTCCAGTCTCAGACCGGCGATTTCGATGATGCGGTGGCCTTTTAACGGATCGAGTCCCGTCGTTTCGACATCGAAAATGGTGAGAGGCGGGAGAGTAGGCACCGGGGGAATATAGTGGAGGTCTGTGAAGATGGGAAATGCGTTGATTGGAAAATAGAAAGTGGGCTGGATGGTAAGATGATGAGCCGTTTTCCATCCCACCATCGTGTCATCCCGCCATTCAACTCTCACCGCTTCCACTGTTCTGCAGACCCTGGAAAAACTCTACACGCCTCCCCGCACGTTTTTGGACTGGCGTACGCCGCTTGATTTGCTCGTCGCCACCATCCTGAGTGCCCAGTGCACCGATGCTCGCGTCAACATCGTCACGAAGACGCTCTACAGGAAATATCAAACTGCTGAAGATTACGTGAACGTCCCACGGGCGGAACTCGAAGATGATATCCACTCCTGCGGGACGTACCGGAACAAGGCGCGATTCATTCAGGAGATGTCGGCACAGCTGATCAGTCATCATCACGGCGAGGTTCCGCAGACGATGGAGGAACTCGTTGAACTCCAGGGCGTCGGCCGCAAGACAGCGTGCATCATCCTCTGGGCCTGTTTCGGCAAAACCGAAGGCATCGCAGTCGATACGCATGTGATCCGCGTCAGTCAGAGAATGGGGCTGACGCGCCATAAAGATCCCAAGAGGATCGAACTGGACCTGATGGAATCGGTGCCGCGGAAAAAATGGGGCGAATTTACCACGCAGATCATCACGCACGCGCGGGCGGTGTGTACTGCGAGAAACCGGCAGTGTGAGAAGTGCGTGTTCCAGAAAACATGTCCGTCGTCATTGGTAATGGGGAAGGGGGATTTAGCGTCTGGCGACGGTCCTCGACCTGCACTTGGACGCCAAAAACATTGACAATTTTACTTTACATTGTACACTCCTCCGGCCCACAAAATGTGGACCCTGATGTTCAGGGTCCGTTGTGGACGTTCTGTTCTTTGGCATTGTCGTTGAGGAGTTTTTCTCAGACATGCGAAAGCACTGCGAAAGGAAATTGCCATGTTGGAGTACACAGGCACCCTTCCCGTTCTGTATCGGGGCCCGAAGCGCCAGGTCACGGCCGTCCTTGAGGACGTGCCCTATAGCCTGGAAGCTCAGGCACTCGTCCAGATCGAAAGGCGGCAATTGCAGGTCAGCTTCAATCTGTTCACTGGGAACGATGAGCTCGCCGCACGTCTCTACACTCCGCTTCCGTATGCCGACCCGTTCAGGGCATACCGTACCGCCCGGATTCTCCAAGTGGAGCCGGTCATGACGCGGACTGTCTTCGCAGATGCTGCGAATGCGTCATGCCAGGGTGTGCGGGTGGACAATCGGCTGCAGCGGATCGTGGGAGACCGGATCGGATCCGAAACGTTCGGATCGATTCTCTATGAATCGCCGCCAAACGTGATCGAAGCCTTGCGGGTTCTCAAGGAAGCCGGTGCGCGTCTCGATACCGACGCCATTGCTGACGAAGTCCGGCAACAGCGTCTGAAGTACACGCAAACGCTGGCGGAACTTGGGATCGAAGATCCGAAAGTCATCGATCAGCGGGCGCGCGAACGCAAAGAGCGGGTGCAGAAGTACGAACCCGCTGTCCGCAAGTTCCTTGCCACGCTTCCCCACGTTCACGAAGGGAAGTGCGGATGCGTGGAGGTCATGCTTGCCCAGATCAATGATGCTCTCGACAAGGGAATCGAGCGCGAGGACATCCTGCTCGGCGGGGCGATCACTGATCTGCTCTTCGGGCTCAAGAGCTGCTCGCTTGGGAGCATGTTCGTTGTCCTCCAGATGATCATGGATGGGCCGACCATCTTGCGCGAAAGCAGGAAGCAGGCGGCTGAGTACCTGGCAAAGGAATACAACCAGGCCACGGTGCTTGGTTATGCCCAACTCCTCACCGAAGCCGAAGAACGGCAACCAATCAATCCCCGGAAGTCGTAACTTCCGGATCATCTGCCACAGTTCGTGACAGATAAAGAGCGGTGGCGGCAACGCCACCGTTTTTTTGATGTGCACATCGGCGTATGCTGAAGATGATGGCTGTTTTCGTCACCCTCTTCTTCGCCGGCACGCTCACGATTCTGTTGCCGTGTATTCTGCCGCTGATCCCGATTGTCCTGGGTGTAAGCATCGCGGGGAAGAACAGGTTCCGGCCGCTGGTGACGGTTGCGGGAATGCTGATCACGTTCGTGTTCTTCACGTTCATTCTCCAGGTGCTGTTGAGCCAGTTTGTGACATTCGCCGATGTCATCCGGATTTCGACGTATTACATTCTTCTGCTCTTTGGCGTGTGCTTTCTCACACAGAACAGAGTTGCTCAGTTGCTTGTCGCCGTGCTCGGAGGGTTCTTCTTCCGGGATTACGGCTGGATCGGCGTGACGATTGCCGTAATGCTGGGGGCGGTTGCGGTGGAAGCGGGCGGCAGAGTCGCTTCCAGAATCCAGCAGATCGGAACGGACGTACAGCAGGCTGCCCGGTCAGGACTCGGATCAGAATCTCTTGTCACCGCATTCATCGTCGGTCTTACGCTCGGGCTCGTGTGGGTGCCATGTGCCGGACCTGCTCTAGGGTTCGCGCTCGCGCTTGTGCGTGATGAGCCTGGTGTCAAAGCTCTGCTCGCGCTGTTCGCGTACGGCCTCGGTGCCTCGTTGCCGCTTCTGCTCATCGGATACGGCGGACAAACGGCGGTTCACTCGGCCCGTGCACTCAGCAGATACAGCGGCCGCATCAAACAGGTGGCCGGAGCGCTGCTGATTCTTTCCGCAGTCGGACTGCACTATGGATGGCTGATGACGTTCCAGACGTTCGTGACGGATTACACCGGCTTTGGAGCATTTGGAGAGAGGATAGAAAAGGGGCTCTTTGACACTTCACCGTCGACCCCGTCCTCTGCTGCCTCTATTCCCTCTGTCACTTCTATGACACTCCCAAATCTCCCGAAAATAATCCGCGCACCCGAATTCACCGGTCTGGGACCGTGGCACAATACACAGCCGTTCACGCTTGCATCACTCAAGGGCAAAGTCGTCCTGGTCGATTTCTGGACGTATAGCTGCATCAACTGCATTCGCACGCTGCCGTACATGGAGGGATACTGGAGCAAATTTAAAGGTATGCCTTTTGTGCTGGTCGGTGTCCATACGCCTGAGTTCGTGTTTGAGAAGAGCGAGAGCAATGTCGAAGATGCGATCAGGCGTCACGGTCTCACGTACCCGGTCGCGCAGGATAATGATTTTGGAACATGGAACGCGTTTGCCAACCGGTACTGGCCGGCCAAGTATCTGATCGATGCCGAGGGATATATCCGGTACACGCATTTTGGCGAAGGCGGATACGAGGAGACCGATCTGGCGATCCAGAGTCTGCTCAAAGAAGCGACTGGCAAGACGGCGGCAGGTCCGCTTATCGGAGAGGATGCGGCGGCCGGTGGCAGACGCGAGGTGTCGCCCGAAACGTACGTGGGTGCGCGCAGCTGGTCTGCTTTCTCAAATCAGGCAGGGGATCCGGATCCCAAGGTGCATTCCTATACGATGCCATCATCCATCCCGCTTCATCAATACGCGCTCAGCGGCGACTGGCAGCTTGCCGAAGACGGGGAGCATCAGGTTCTCCGGAGCACTGAGGGTGAGATCCGGTACCACGCGCTCGCAGGGGAGGTGAATCTTGTTCTTGGTCTCGAAGACGGCGTGAAGCCCGTTGTCATTGACGTCTTTATCGATGGAAAGAAGACGACGACAATCACCGTGGTGCCGCATGATCTGTATAATCTCTTCACGGGGACGTACGGTGAACATGATGTGACGCTGAAGATTCACGGGAAAGGCGTTCAGGCGTATGCGTATACGTTCGGCTCATGAAAAGAGCGGGAGGGCCCGCTCTTTTCCCATCATATGAAATTCTTTACCGTGTCAGCTGTGCGGTTTTTTCCGCTGCAATCTGCTGCGCATCCGGGAAAGTCGCCATTGCAAGATCTTCCATTCCGGCAGGGGCGAAATCCGACAAATCATCATGGAACACGTACCCGGGGTAGCCGTGATCGTGGTCGTCCAATCCTTCCATTTCGGCGATCGGAGAAACGCGGAGACCCACCGTCATCTTCACAATCGTCCAGATGACCAGCGATCCCGCGACGGTATAGCCGCCGACAGCCGCAATACCGAGTGCTTGGATCCCGAGCGGGGCAAAGCCGCCTCCGTAGAGCAGACCCGTCACTGGGCCGACCGATCCCGCAGCCGTACCAAAGAGACCGACGGCGAGCGTCCCCCAGATGCCGTTTACAAGATGCACCGAGAGGGCACCCACGGGGTCATCGATGTGCATACGGTCAAAGAGGAACGTCGCGTAGTAGGTCAGGGTTCCCGCGATCGTTCCGATGGCCACAGCGCCCGTCATTGATACCGTATCGCAGGGGGCGGTGATCGCAACGAGTCCTGCGAGTGTGCCGTTCACGCACATGTTGAAATCGAGCTTGCGCGAGTAGAACCATGCAAGGCCGAGGGCCACAATAGTGCTGGCCGCTCCCGCCATATTCGTGGTCATGAAGATGTAACCGATGGACCGTCCGTCTGCGGCGAGCGTGCTGCCGGGGTTGAAGCCGAACCAGCCGAGCCACAGGATGAAGCCGCCGAGCGCGACGAGTCCGACGTTGTGCGCGCGGACCGTACGCGGCTTGCCGTTCTCATCATATTTTCCAATGCGCGCTCCCAGGAGCAGCGCCCCCGTGAGACC
>CAYGGB010000003.1:0-11257 GCA_964349295.1 uncultured Candidatus Peribacteria bacterium
CAACAATACCGTTTTCGTTCCTTCAAAGGAGATTCGTTCGATGAAACAAGAACAGATCAAAAGGCTCCTCGAAGAAGCCGCACAGAGCACCGACTGGCAGCGCAGGAATCAGATTCGCTGCGAACTAGCCGACGCGGTCTACCGTGACGACAAAGATGACGACCGAGGCGAGGGCATCAAAGTCCTTCTCGACAGTCTCTCCCTCAGCACGATTCAGAACCGCCCCGACCGTCTGCCGAAGCTCCTGCCTGTGTTCGTCCTCATGTGTGGCGACCGAGACGGCACGATCATCGGCGAGATCGACTGGAAGCAGATCGACTAACTGAAATTATGACAGGCACGGCTCCCCGACACTCTCGGGGAGCCATTTTTACACTCTCCAACAAAAGTTCCCACTCGTTCCCGACAGCTCATTGACTGACTTATGATTAGAGGATCAGGTCGTCCTTTTTCTCTCGTTGGCTGTTCAGGATCATTGTGATGCAATCAAGTGAGAATTTGAGTTCTGTGAACTTTTTAGCCAATTCAAGCGGATCAAAGTTTCGTTCCAACAAGTTCCCCTCAGCTCCACCAACCTCCGCAGAAGTTTGCCCGCCGTAGCCTCGCCGAAGCGAGAGGAAGTGGGCTTTTCTGAATATACATTTCACTTCAGCTTGAAGGCCCGATTGTAGATGCACTATGATCCCAATGCCGGTGTACCCAGCTCATGTTACACGGCGTTCTCGTACATCATATGATCCCCGCCGCCATCATCACGCTTCGTGAAACTCTTGAAGCATCGCTCGTGATTGGAATCATCCTGGCATACCTGCAGAAGACGGAGAGTAGCAAGCACGGCGTCGTCGTCTGGTCCGGGGTCTTTGCGGGCATCAGCGTCAGCTTTGTGCTGGCAGTGGTGTTCCAGTCGTTTGTCGGAGGATTCACAGGACGAACGGAAGAGCTGTACGAGGGTTCGATGATGCTAACGGCGGCAGGGCTGCTCACCTGGATGATCATCTGGATGCTCGGCAAGCGTCGAAGCATCCGGGGGGATATCGAACAGAAAGTGCAGATGCATGTTGAACACGGCTATCTGGCCGGAATTTTTTTCCTGGCATTCGTTGCAACGGTGCGCGAGTCTGTCGAAACGGTGATTTTCCTCAAGGCGGCGATCGTCCACACGCACGCCGGGTACGAGGTCTTCGGGGGACTCTTGGGCATCGCCGTTGCCATCAGTTTCAGTTATTTTCTTTTTCGCGGAATCGAGGTTCTGCCGCTCCGGAAGTTTTTCACCATCACCAGCGTGTTGCTCATTCTTTTCGCTGCAGGACTGGTCGCTCACGGCGTGCACGAGTTTCAGGAAGCAGGATTGCTGCCTGTTCTGCAAACAGCTGTCTGGGATATCAACCCACTGATCCGGGCGGAAGGCTCGTACCCGTTGCTGCATGACAAAGGATTTATCGGAGGAATGTTTGTCAGCCTGTTCGGGTACAACGGCAATCCCACGGGCCTCGAACTGATTGCGTACGGGGGGTATATCGCCGCAATCATGGTGTTATGGCGAAGATATTCATTTCCCAAACCACTGGCCGCCAAAACAGCACGGGGGTAGAGTCCGGACATCTTCCCCCTACTTTGATGAGACATTTCTCCAAAATCAGTTTTGCCTGTGCGGCCGCCACAACTGTCGCTTTCGCATATGCCTCCACCGGGGCAGCCGCTGTGCCATCTGTCACGTTCAATGGCAACGTCTATTATGCTGTCGACGGGAACAACAAGAGCATGGACAGCGGGGACGAGGTCTGCAAAAGCATGGGAAAGACATGCCTGGGATACAAATCGATCAACACGAATTCCATCTGCAAGCTCTTCCATCCGACGGCGAAGGAACTTGTCAGCGTCAATGGCAGCAAGGCCGGATTTTACTGCAATGGTGCGCCGCAACAGGGCCTCGCGTGCGCGTCGCAGAAGAACACCTGCCAGGTCTGCCCCAACTGCAACCTGAACGAGGCGGCAAGCTGCAGCTCCACCATCGGGCAGCACTTTAAGGAAATGTACGTCTGGTGTGGCGGCTCGTCGTCGGCCTCATCCAAAAAAGCCACAACCGGCACGTACGGGCCAATGTCCCTGCCCAAATCCTCCGCGAGGGCCAGCTCCAGCCGCAGGTCGTCGTCCGTTGGTCCCGATTCCCGCATCGGCAGCCGGCCGGGCTATAAAGTCTGCGAGTACTACCAGGCAACCAAGGTGGGGGATCCCGTTCGTGCGACCAAGAAACTTGTCAGCTGCGGTGTCGCCGGTCTGGGAGACAAGTTCTGCCAGACATCTCTCAATAACCCCGCGGCAAAAGCTCTCAAGTGCGAGGAAAACGGCATCGTCATCTGCGGCCTGCCCTGCACGACGCCGGGCGCGAGAAACGACTGGTTCTGCTCGGCGGATATCAACCGCCCCCGCGGAACTATGGTAAAGCCGCTCGATTTCTGCCCGCCGATACAGTCAAGCACCCCTGCGCAACCGGTCAAAAAACCCGGTGAGCTCTGCCAGCACGGCGGACAGTGCACCACGGGCAACTGCATCGGCATCGGTCCGGACTTCGGAAAAGAATACCGGTGCTCCTGCAATGCGTTCCGCTACGAGACGGGATGCTCGGGCGTGGCATCTTCCGCAAAAACGACGAACAAGACGGCGGGAGAAGTTTGCCAGCATGGCGGTGAATGCAAATCGGGATACTGTCTCGGTGTTGTTCCAGGCAGGGAATACCGCTGCTCCTGCAAGCAACTGACATATTCGACATACGGCTGCTGACGCATGGAATTTTCCGGATCGTTTTTCCCCGGCAGACGAGTGGCTGCGCTCTGCGTCGCCCTCTTTTGTGCAACGGCACTCCTCGTCTACGGCGAAAGTCTTCGCAACAGTTTTGTCACGCTGGACGATAATTATCTAATCTACGAAAATCCCATCATCACGCGAATCACGCCGGGGACTCTCCGGCACATTTTTACCACGTACGATCCCGAACTCTACGATCCTCTCACGTTCGTTACCTACCAGATCGACTACCGGATCGCCGGGCTGGAACCGTGGGCCTACCACGCCCAGAATTTGCTGTGGCATACGCTCAACGCTTTGCTGGTTGCCTGGCTGCTTTTTGCACTCAGCGGGAACGCAATCATTTCCATAGCGCTGGGATTGCTGTTTCTGGTGCATCCGATGAATACTGAAGCCGTCGCATGGGCGGCAGCGCGGAAGGATGTGCTCTCCACGTTCTTCTTCCTGTCATCCGTTCTTTCGTACCTCTGCTACCGGGAAACAGATTCGGGCGGGGCATACCGGATGAGCATCGGGTTTTTCCTGCTGGGACTGCTCTCCAAAGTGCTTGTGGTGACACTGCCCGTGATCCTGATCCTGATTGACTGGCTCGAAGGCAGACGGCTGGGCCGGAAAGCGCTGATCGAAAAAATTCCGTACGTTCTGCTTTCGTGTATTTTCGGCGTTGTCGCACTGTTCGGCAAAACGAATGCGCTTCTGGTGACGTCCGTTCCGCAGAAAATGCTCATGGCCTTTAAAACAACCTGGTTTACGCTGGAGACGTTCTTCGTGCCGGTCAGACTCAGTCTTCTGTATCCCTACAGCGGAACCGTGACGCTCGCGTCTGTGGATTTTCTGCTGCCGATCCTGGGAATCCTGACTCTCGGAATTCTGGCGTCTCTGGCTGTACGCAGAACAAAAATACCGGCCTTCGGTCTGGCATTCTTCGTCGTGACGCTCTCTCCAGCGTTCATCAATTTCGCCAAGGGCAACGAACTTTTCGCGGGTTCGGACCGGTACGGATACATTCCAATGATCGGTCTTCTGAGCATCCTCGCAGCGGGGTTCGCGCGCCTTGTCGGATACGACAGGACAAAGACAATCGCTGTTCAGGCAGGGATGATTCTCGTTCTCGTGGCCGCCGGAGCCGCTTCGTTCACACAGGCCAAAAACTGGGCGGATTCCGAAACACTGTACACATCGGTTTTAGAGAATTATCCGCTGTCGCTCACGGCGCGCAACAATCTCGGCATGGTCTATCTGGTACAGGGAAAGACCGATGAAGCACTCGCGCAGTTTAATCTGCTACTGGAAAAAAGCGTGTGGCCGATCGCGCTCGTCAACAGAGGACTCACGTACTACAGACAGGGGAATATCCCGGCGGCGGTTGCGGACTACACACGCGCGAAGGAGCTCGATCCGTCCCTGGATGACGCGTATTACGAACTTGGCAACGTCGCCTACAGCCAGGGGAAACTGGAAGAGGCAGCCGGCCTCTATACAAAGGCTGTTGAACTCAATCCGCAGTTTGCGAATGCCGTGAACAATCTGGGCGCCACGCAACTCCGGTTACACCGGCTCGACGATGCCGCAGCAACATTCAGAACATTGCTGACGCTCAATCCGCTCTTTACCGAGGCGTATTACAATCTGGCCGTCATCTACGAACAGACGGGAAAGTTCATGGACGCGGCGGATATGTACAGGCAGGCGCTTTCCCTGAATCCCGGAGACGCGGATGCGGCAGCCGGCTTGGCACGGGTGAAAGGACGCCTATAAAAAAGAATCCACGCGCACATCGCCGATAAAGACCGGCGTGTCCGCTTCCGCCCTGAGTTTTTTGAGCGCTTTCAGAAGACCGATGCGGTCGAGCACATCCAAAAACCGGCGGACTCCCTCATCATTGTTGAAATCGGTCATCACGGTAAACTGGACGATTCGCTTTCCGGTGATGACGAGCGATCCGTCCGGTCGGGTATCGATCCGGTAGGCACCCATCTTTTCCGATGTGAGATGCGGCCGGAGCACCGGAATATTTTTTGACGCACCTGCATCTTCTTTTACCGGAGCCTCGCGCTTCTCGCGCTCCTCCAGAACGATCTTGAGCAGTTTTTTCTTCAAGTCATCCACCCCGGTCATTGTTGCGCAGGAGATGCTCGCAAAAATTTTGATTTTGGCTTTGGCAAAAGCCTTCTCAAGTTTTGCAACGTCATGATTCACGAGGTCGGATTTATTGAGAATCACGAGTTCCTTCTTCTCCGTCAGGGCAGGGGAGTAGGCGGCGAGTTCTTTGCGGATGGCTTTGTAATCGGTGATGAGTAATTCCGGATCCGGATCGGAGCCTTCCTGCAGGCAGCGGCTGATATCGAGAACATGCAACAGCGCGCCGCAGCGTTCGATGTGACGCAGGAATTCGTGCCCCAAACCTTTTCCCTCACTTGCACCCTCAATGAGTCCCGGAATATCGCACACAACGTAATTGCGGTCATGGACGGAAACGACGCCGAGATTGGGGACGAGAGTTGTGAAGGGATACGCAGCGATCTTGGGCCGCGCGGAACTGATCACCGAGATCAGCGTCGATTTGCCGACACTCGGGTATCCGATGATGCCGATATCCGCGACAAGTTTGAGGTCCAGCTTGAGATGTGAACTTTCGCCCGGTTCGCCGAGTTCTGCAAAATCCGGTGCCTGGCGAACAGAACTTTTGAAGTGCGCGTTGCCATAGCCGCCGCGTCCGCCGCGTGCGACGAGCATCCGGTCGCCGTGTGTGAACAGATCACCGAGTGCGATCTTCTGTTCCTTTCCTCCGTCATCCGTGATGATTTTCGTCACGACCGTGCCGGGGGGAACCCGCAGGAGGAGATCCTCGCCTTCCTTGCCGTTGCAGTTTTTCCCCAGTCCCAGACCGCCCTTGGGCGCCTCGAATTTCTTGCGCGACATAAAGTCGCTCAGCGTGTCCGTATTCTCGTCTGCAATCAGATAGACATCGCCCCCTTTGGCACCATTGCCGCCATTGGGACCTCCCATGGGTTCATACTTCTCGCGCCGGAATCCCACGCAGCCGCGGCCCCCATGGCCGCCTTTGACGTCGATAGTGGCTTCGTCGAGGAACATGGAGAGAGTATACGCTTGTAAAAGCCAAAAATCCTCCTATTCTCTACTATCCATGCCCCAGGAAGACTGTCAGGAATTCTGTAAAAATCTGTTCCGTACGGAGTACAAACACCTGGCTGAGTTCCGGAATATGACCGACGGAGATGCCAGGCGGAATATTTTCGGGATAATTAGCGGCGTTCGTCTTCTTATCAACGCTTTCGGCGAAGTCCGAATGGGAGGGGCAGAGTCTCTAGAGGAGATCCACGATCAGTGCCTCAAACTCCTCACATCAGAATGGGCAAGAACAATGGCACAGCAATGTATGGAGCTGACCGCGCAGGAGTTAGAAGTCAAGAGGGGAAGACCTTTGCATACGATCATCGTCAATGCGAGACAAATACTGGAATTTTATCTGCCACAGGAAAATAGTGAGGAGTCTTCAGAGAGTCCAGGGGAGCCGGACGTATGGAAGCAGTTTATGCGCTTGTGTACGGATACGCTCTTGCAGGAAATGATGCCAATCACCGGCCTTGATCCGGACAAACTGCATGCGTATCTGGGCACAAGCGAAGGACATGTTCATGTGGAGACATGCTGGAAAAAAACAGCGAAGATCATCAATCCTGTGAACTGCGTCCCTCTGTATCGCGTCATTGCCTACGCCCATGACCGCATAGATGGGATTGCAGATCTGGGTGATGACGAATAGTTCTTGACGGTGACAAATTATCACTCTACAATTTTGAGTGCTAATTCCTCTCTCCTATGTCTAAAATAATCGGAATCGATCTTGGAACGACAAATTCCTGTATGGCAGTGATCGAAGGCGGTGAGCCGACGGTGATCCCAAATGCGGAAGGCAACCGCACGACCCCCTCTGTCGTCGCCTTTAAAGACAAAGAAGTTCTGGTGGGTGTTGCCGCAAAACGGCAGGCCGTGACCAACCACAAGCGGACGATCTATTCCGCAAAGCGCTTCATGGGCCATCGGTATGGTGAGGTAAAAAATGAGGCGTCCGGCATGCCGTTTGAGGTGAAAGAAGGGAAAGAGGGCCGGGCCGTCATCACGGTCGACGGCAAGGACATGCTTCCGCAGGAAGTGAGCGCGAAGGTTCTTCAGAAACTCAAAAAGGACGCCGAGGCGTTCCTCGGTCAGCCGGTGACGAAAGCTGTGATCACGGTCCCCGCATATTTTGATGATTCGCAGCGTCAGGCAACGAAAGAGGCCGGTCAGATTGCCGGACTGGAAGTGGTGCGCATCATCAACGAGCCGACGGCCGCTGCGCTCGCGTACGGTCTCGACAAGGGCAAGAGTCAGAAGATCGTCGTCTACGATCTTGGAGGAGGAACGTTCGACGTCTCGGTGCTTGAACTGGGCGACGGCGTCTTCGAAGTCGTTTCCACCAACGGCGACACGCACCTGGGCGGCGACGATTTCGATGGACTTATCATTCTCTGGCTTCTAGAGGAATTCCAGAAGGAGCAGGGGATCAACCTCAGCAAAGACAAGATCGCCATCCAGCGCCTCAAAGAAGCAGCTGAAAAGGCGAAAATTGAACTGAGTTCCGCAACGTCCACCGACATCAACCTGCCGTTTATCACCGCTGATGCTGATGGACCCAAACACCTGAATCTGAATCTCACACGGGCGAAGCTTGAGTCTCTCGTACAAGATCTCATTCAGAAGACGGCTGGACCCTGTGAAGCGGCCCTGAAAGATGCCAAAATTTCGAAGTCTGATATCGACGAAGTGGTTCTGGTGGGAGGTATGACGCGTATGCCGGCAGTCGTCGCGCTCGTCGAGAAACTCTTTGGCAAAAAAGCCCATCAGGGCGTCAACCCGGACGAAGTTGTCGCCATAGGCGCGGCTATCCAGGCCGGAGTCCTTGGTGGAGACATTCACAAAGACATCGTCCTCATCGACGTCACACCGCTCAGCATGGGCATCGAAACACTGGGAGGCGTCGCCACAAAGCTGATTGAGAGGAACAGCAAGATCCCGACGAGCAAGAGCCAGGTTTTCTCGACAGCCGCGGACAACCAGACATCGGTCGAAATCCATGTCGTCCAGGGTGAACGGGAATTCGCCAAAGACAACAAGTCTCTCGGACGCTTTATTCTCGACGGCATTCTCTCCGCCCCGCGCGGTATGCCACAGATTGAAGTGTCATTTGATCTCGATTCCAACGGTATCCTGAGCGTCCGCGCAAAAGACAAAGGCACTGGCAAAGAGCAGCACATCACCATTCAAGGCTCGACCGGCCTCAGCAAGGACGAGGTGGAAAAGATGAAGAAAGATGCCGAACTCAATGCCGAAGAGGACCGCAAGAAGCGTGATGCAATCGACGCCCGCAATGGAGCAGACAGTCTCATCTTCTCACTCGAGAAACAGATGCGCGAATACGACGCGAAGATTCCGGATCCCGTGAAGAAGAAGGTCAATATGAAGATCAGCGACCTCAAAGATCTCCTCAAAAAAGAGGACGCGTCCGCCGACGACATCAAGAAAGCGACAGAAGCGCTCGGAACCGAAGCGCAGGAGATCGGAAAGGTCGTCTACGAGGAAGCCGCGAAGAAGAATCAGGAACAGACAGATGCCTCGAAGAAAGGGAAGGATGACAAGAATGACGGGAATGTAAAAGAGGCGGAGGTTGTGGATGACAAGGACAAGAAGTAAAGCAATCGACTTTCAGAGCATCCGCCCAACGTATGAGGCCAGCTCAACGATCCGGTTGCTGTACCCCCACTCGTTGTCGTACCAGCCGAAGACTTTTGCCATATTTTTACCGATGACCTGCGTGAGAGGGGAGTCGAATATGCAGCTGGCAGGATCGCCGACAATATCGTGCAGGACGATCGGGCGGGTTTCGTAGTACAGATATCCCTTGAGTGGGGCCGAACCGGCAGCGGCTTTGAATGCCGCGTTGATACTGTCGACCGTCACCTCTTTTTTGGTGATGACCGTCAGATCGGTGATACTTCCGGTTGGCGTTGGAACGCGGATTGCCGCACCGTGTAATTTGCCGTTTAATTCTGGAATGACAAGACCGATTGCCTTGGCAGCACCTGTACTGGTCGGAACCATGTTTACCGCAGCAGCACGGGCTCTTCGCAAATCGGAATGGGGCAAATCCAGCAGGTTTTGGTCGTTGGTGTAACTGTGGATGGTCGTCATAAGACCCCACTCGATTCCAAAGCTGTCCTGCAGGACTTTCGCCATGGGTGCCAAGCAGTTTGTGGTGCAGGATGCATTGCTGATTACATGCATGGTCTTGCCGTCGTACGTCTTTTCGTTCACGCCCAAGCAGATCGTGGCATCGGCCTTGTCTTTGCACGGCGCGGAGATGATGACTTTCTTTGCACCGGCCTTAAGGTGCAATGCCGCGTCCTCACGCTTTGTGAAGCGTCCGGTGCATTCGAGAACGATATCGACCTTGAATTCCTTGTGCGGCAGCTTCTCCGGTTCTTTGATGGCTGTGATTTTGATTTTCTTGCCGTTCACGGAGAGAGAGTCCGATGTGGACGTCACATCACCGTGAAATGTGCCGTAGCTGGAATCAAACTGGAAGAGATGGGCGAGAGCTGCGGGATCCGTCAGATCATTGATCAGAACAACGTTCAGATCGGGATGCTTGTCCGTAATGATGCGCAGAGCCTGGCGTCCGATGCGTCCGAATCCGTTGATGGCGATATTCATAGGAGAAAGGGGAATGATCGTATTGTGACGACTACCAATGCGTTCAGCAACACATCGTTATCGTCCAATTTCCGTGACTGCAGACTGGCGCACGGGATAGGGAAAGCCGCAAGCATACAGCATCGTATTTGGAAGTGTATCTTCCTGTTGTACGGGATTTTCGGTGAACTCACCGGTGTAATCGCAAGATCCGTACACAAAACCCTCCCGTACATTCGGACCCTGCAGAGCCAGCCACGTCCCCCGGGGGAAATGGTCTCTCCCGGCTCTGTCATTCATGCGCGGAGTCCGGTTCATTTCTGACGTGATCATCAGAGTGATCCCGCGTTCCCTGCAGGCATCGGACAGTGCTGCAATGGCACGATCCACAGGAGGCGCAAGGTTCCGCAAAATCTGCTCATGACGCGTGTGCGTGTCAAAACTCACAAAGTCCGGCTCGTAATGAACAACAGCGACACCTGCATGTTCCAAAAACTGCAACGCTGTCAGAGACATGTCTCCGACAAGACTGTCACCGAATCTCCGCCGGTCCTCGGGACGCATGCGTAGCGCCTGCTGAAAAACCCCACCACCCCGTGTCATATTGAATGCCCTCTCCTGAAAGGCCTCCATGCGACGGGTTTCGGGGGTATCGAGACGTGATTGCTGCTGCAGACTGGAAAGAAGATCTCTTCTGTCCTGCTGCCGTCTTTCGGTAATACGCTCTCGTAAGGGCATCGGAACTTCTTCTTCCTCGTCATCGTCATCAAAACCAAACCCTGAACTTGTCTGGGCCGCAGCGATTCCTTCTGGAGTTGAGGGATCAAAAAACAAAGAACGGTCGTGGTCGTACATCGGCTTGTATGCATTGGATTCCGCAAAAGCCGCCGGAGCAAATGTTGATCTTCCCGTATTCATATGAACGAGGGGTGCCCCATTGGGAGAAGAC
Source organism: uncultured Candidatus Peribacteria bacterium (assembly GCA_964349295.1). GTDB lineage: Bacteria > Patescibacteriota > Gracilibacteria > Peribacterales > Peribacteraceae > JABFSS01. The sequence goes on from CAYGGB010000003.1 coordinate 10,508, forward strand.
ATGCGCTGACCAATGGTGAATGCAATACTGGTGTCCTGGGACATCATCGTTTTTTGCATCGAAACACCATGATCTCCCGCATTGCGCAGATAGAAGGACCGGATAATCGACATGCGGTTGGATTTGCCTGCAAAATTGGGGAACAGTTCTCCAAATCGGGTGTCATTGGCTGCAGGAATTGAACGAAACGGACCTCGATATTCAAGGGGGACCGCTTGCCCGGTACGGAGATGGAGCGGATCGGGTTGTACAGTTGGCTTGCTCCCGATGCCTCCGGACAAAAACAAAATCAGTGCTTTTGTGCGGATCCTCTCTCGAGCGGCAGCAAAATCCGGAAGAGACAAAAGAGCACCGAGGCTGGTCCCGACACGTAGAAAAGACCTCCTGCTTATCTGGGGGTTATACATGTCGAAGGACGATGGGATATGCTCCGGTGCTACCGAGCCTCGTTGCATTGGCACTGTTGTAGGAGTCTTTATTGTGTTTGCAAAACGTTTGGCATGACGAAACCGGCAGTCACGCTTCACAGAGCGGTCAATTGGCACATGCACGATCCTGTTGAAACTAGAGTTTCGAAAATTGCTCCATCATGAGCAGCGTATCTTTCTCCAGCAGCGGCGATTCGCACACCACTGTTCCTTCGATCTTCCGATCTTTGAGCACCTGCAGAAATTCCGTCCACTTCGCATCGCTTTCAAGCAGTGGCAGATGATGCTTCTCTCCGTGCGCTCCATACGCGATGCCCGAATA
>CAYGGB010000003.1:11267-16699 GCA_964349295.1 uncultured Candidatus Peribacteria bacterium
ATGCGCGGGGTCGATCACGGGATAGAGATCGAACTCTTTGCTGATTTTCAGGACTTCCTCCAGTGTCCCGAACTGCGTGTGCTTGCCCATCGTCTCCAGACCGAAATTCACATGCGGAAATTTTTTCTTCTGCTTCAAAATATCTTCTACAGCGCGACTGACGTTGTCGTACACTTTTTCCGGCGGTTGCTTGAGATTGAACGCGGCATGAACACAGACGGACCGGACACCGGCGATCTCACTCATCATCAATGCATCGAGAATGCGCTTCTTGCTCGCCGCAAGCTTTTCAGGCTCCGGTGAATTCAGATTGATGTAATACGGAGCATGGACAGTGAGTGTGATATCCAGTTTTTCTGCAGTTTCCCTGATCTCCAGCATGCGTTCCGGAGCATTGGGAACACGCTGAACCCATTCGATCTCCATGGCCGAAATGCCGAGGCTGTGCGCGTGAATGAGTCCTTTGACGGTGCCGCCTGGGGTTGGAGTGGAGAGGGGGACGCCGGCGACTGCGAAGCGAAGCATGTCAAAAGGGTACAGAAACCGAAAAGAGTGGATGTGGAAAGAAATGGACTATAAGCTCTTAAAATGCTATAATAACCATATGCCAAAATCCACGCTGCCGGAAAAAGCCCACGAGGATGTTGCAGGGATTTCGGTGAAAAAAGAAATGATCAAACAGGCGGCATTGGCTGCTCCTGGAATTTTAACAAACATCAAAGAGCTGAAGGATCACTACAGTACCGGATCCGATGAGCCCGGCATTGCAGCAACTGTGATGGAGGAAGTGACGTCTGTCATAGGAGAAACACTTGTGGATCTGGCCTTTCCGATACTGAAAATCGGAATGATCGGCTGGAAGATCCGTGCGGCAATCAAGACGGCCCAGGAAAAGATCAAAGCGAAAGTCTACGACCTCTATGTCGACATCTCGAATCAAGTAACAGGGAATATTCATGATGAGACTGACCGGAATAATCCGATCACGACACAGAGACTGAAAATCATCAGCGGAAAGATCGACGGTGCGAAGATCAACAAGAATGCGCCCGCTTCAGAGCAACGCGCAGCTCTCGTGGAAATCATCAGGCTCTTGCAGGAAACCGAACCCCAGGCGGAACTTCAGGCGGCATTGCAGGCAGGCCTGGCCATGGAGAAACAGGCTGCTGCGACTGAGAGCATTCTGAAGAAGATGGACTCTCAGGCTGCTGTGATGGAAAAACTCACCGGTCTCACTCCCAATGACGAGAAGCTTGCGCCTGTGGAGGTGGAGAATGCGATGAATGCACTGAAAGAATGTCAGAAGGTGGCAGCAAGCCAATCACCAGCACGTCAGGCGAAAAGTTCGCTCAACTCTCTCGCGTCACAGGTGAATGTAACTCCCGCGACAACGGTCGCTCATACAACGGAGCGTGTCCGTGAGACGTTGAGCGGTTCTGGCGCAGGCAGAACTGAAGAAACAATTCCGCTTGCGACTGCTGCGGAGATTGCAGAAGTTGTCGATGGAAAAGAAGTGGATATGATCCCGCATTCTGCATTGATTGCTAAAATGAGTCCTGAAGCAAACAAAAGGGCTGCGGGGCTCTCGCCACTCTCGCTCAAAAAAATTGAAGATGAGGTGAATGAAGGAGCACGCTCCTTCCAAAACTACGATATGTGTTGTTTTGCCTATCGATTGGTGCGAGAGCTGCAGATAGCAAAGAATGGCAAAGGGGAGGTTGATTTCGGCAACGGATATAGAATGCAGGTAACGTACGAAATGCGTTCGGACGGGTTATTTGACCAAACGAAACCTTCCAAAATAGTTCTCCAAAGTCCGGCAGGTTTCCTTCACCTCGTCCAGTCCGAACACAACAAGCGCGTTATGCTTAATGGGCAAAATGACAGTACCCGGCTCCTAACAACTGACCAATACAGGAACGATCCAACTATGCTTGAAAAAAGGAGAATATTCGCTGACATTCTATCTGTCGCTCTCGTCGCGAAAGAACAGCAGAAGCGATTGCAGTCTCCAAATACCAGCACTCAGAATGAGGAATTTGAACAAGCCCTCTACAAACGGATGGAGCGTGTACGACCCTACTGGGACAACCCATTGACGCTTACGACTTGTCTTTCAAGAGAGTTACTAATGTCCGCTCCGCGATCTCTCTGGACGACACAAAAAACCGAAAGGTCGGGTGATTATGGAGGTCTGCATATTTGCAATGGAAAGATTGCTCTTCCCAACGGAATAACCATTACCCTAAAGGATTTTACATGTAATTTTGCAGGTAACGAACGCAGCGGTGAGATCACGATCGAGGATGGAAAAAGTACGGTACAAATCACCTGCAGCGACGGCAGCTACAGAATTGAAAACCGGCTGAATGGGGTATGGATGGACTACCACAGTGAAAATTACGGGGCAGTAGAATCAGGTATGAGGCTGATGGAAGTCATTGAATCACTAAAGAGGTTCCGGGCACAGGACCCCCTCAATCCACCGTCGGATGAATAGTAAGAACAGATGCGCCCACGCCTGTACTAAGGCATGATTCCTGTACATGCCTCTCTCCAAAAACATCATCTCTCAGACCCTCGCCTCACCTCACGGCGTACGCGCCTATAAAATCGTTGAGACTCTTTCGGATGCCGGGTTCGATGCCTGGTGGGTCGGCGGCTGCGCGCGCGATATGCTGCAGGGGAAAATTCCTGAGGACATCGACATCGCAACGAGCGCGAAGCCGGAGGAGGTCGCAAAAATTTTCAAGCGCTCAAAAGATGAAGGCACGCGCTTCGGCAGTGTCCGTGTGCTGCTCGGCGACGACACCTTCGAGATCACGACGTTCCGCGAAGACGATGAAGCAAGCGATGGCCGGCATCCGGAAGCCGTGACGTTCGGAACACGGCAGCAGGATGCCAAAAGACGTGACTTCACCGTCAACGCAATGTACTGGAATCCTGTCTCGCGCGAGCTTTACGATCCGTTCAACGGCGAGGCGGATCTTCACGAGAAACTGATCCGGTTCATCGGCGATCCCGCGATCCGCATCAAGCATGATGCGCTGCGGATTCTCCGCGCCGTCAGATTCCGTTCAGTCATCAACGGACAGTATCATCCCGAGACGTATGCGGCGCTGCAGGAACAGGCGAAGATGATCGAAATACTTTCGGGAAGCAGATTGCTTGGCGAAACGGAAAAGATTCTCCTTGGAGCGCATCCGGATGTCGCATGTGAAGATCTGTGGGAACTCGGGATTCTGCGCTACTACCTGCCGGAGCTGACGTCGTGCAAAGGGATTCCACAACCCGCTGACTATCATCACGAAGGTGATGTGTGGAACCACATGATGCAGGTGCTCCGCAATTTCACGGATGATGACGGTATCGACGTCCGGATCGCCGCGCTGTTTCATGACTGCGGAAAAACGCAGACGTTTTCGCTCAAGGAGAGAATCCGCTTCGATCACCATGCGGAGATTTCCGCTGATCTCGCGTCGAAGGCTCTCAAAAGACTGCAATGCCCGTCGAAGAGAGTTGAAAAAATCGACTGGCTGATCCGTCACCATATGTGCATGACCTTTCTGGGGATGCCGGAGGACCGCAAGGCACACTGGTACTTTCACCCGTGGTTTCCGGAACTGGCACAGCTGTTCCGGCTCGATATTGCGGGAACGACTCCTGCGGATTACGGATTGTATGACAAAATCGTTGCGGATTATCACCACTATCTTGACGCGCACCCGCGGCCAGAAAGGCCGCTCTTGAGTGGTTCGGATGTCATGGAAATCCTCGGCACCGGACCAGGGGAGGGTATTGGAAAAATTCTGAAGGAACTGCACGATGCCCAGATAAAAGGCAGCATTACGTCAAAAAAAGAGGCCAGAGAATTCGTCATGAAGCTGAAGAAATGACAAGTGCTGCCATCGTGCAGAAAAGCGTATTTTCGTGTATAATCAGAGGAAACCTCTAATACACACATGCACATTGTTCCGCGGTCAACCCGGGCACGAATTCTTGTTTCCCTCGCCATCGCCGGCGCTGCGGGAATGACGACGATATGGATAGTCAATGTCCGCACTGCACCGGCCCGGAGCCTGACGCATATCCCGACATGCGCCGAAACGGGACTCTGCAAAAAAGACGAGCAGAAATTTCTTCTCGATACACGACGTACGTTCAGTTCAGTTGTTCTCCGGTATGCCCTCAAGCGCGGGTGCCGCGTCTCCCGGCAGCTGCAGACACAGGTGAGTCTGACATGCCCTGCCGGCATCAGCCTTCCGTATACCCATGAAGAAAGTGTTTTTCATATCAGCGACAGCGCCTCCACCGTGCAGATCGGGGCGGACACCGTTCAGCACGACGGCATAACGGGCAAGGGGGTTCTTGTCGCCGTTCTAGATACAGGAATGGATTCGTCCCATCCGGAATTTATGGAGCGGGTAAAGGCGACGTCGAATTTTACCGACGATGGCAGTGAGGATGCGATCGGACACGGAACGCATGTCGCAGGGATCATCGCGGGACGGGGCACGGGCGGCATGTCGGCAAGCGTGGAAAGTGATCGCCCTATGGACCGATTGCGGTCCCTCGGGATCGCGCCCGATGCTGATCTTCTGTCAGGAAAAGTATGCAACAACAGCGGGCAGTGTCTGGAGAGCAGCGTGATCGCAGGAATCGAGTGGGCGGTGTCGCAACACGCGGCGGTCATCAATCTCAGTCTGAGCGTCGGAAATTTTGCCGGCTATTGCAACGACCCTCTGTCCGCACGCGTCGACTGGGCATCGGAAAACGGGACCGTGGTTGTGGTGGCCGCAGGGAACGATGGCGAGGCGGCCGAGGGAATCGGTTCACCCGCCTGTGCTCCGAGTGCGGTTGCGGTGGGTGCTGTGGATGCGCATGACGTTCATCCGTCGTTTTCGAACCACGGCGCCGTGCTGGGGATCGTTGCGCCCGGCGTGGACGTGTTTTCAACCGTACCATGCAGTATCGCGGAATCCTGTCCCGATCCGGGCTACTCCCTGATGAGCGGAACATCGATGGCCGCACCGCAGGTGGCCGGTGTCGTCGCGCTTCTCCTGCAAAAAAACGCGGCCCTCACGCGAAACGAGATAGTCCGACTTTTGAATACCACGGCAAAAGACCTGGGCGAGCCGGGATTCGATCCTCTCTACGGCAACGGACGGGTCGATGCCGCGGCAGCCCTGCGCGCACTGCAGCCGGTCGACGGTGATGCAGGCAGTTCCAGTTCTTCACCGGTGGATCCGGACCAGCCTCCTGATGATCCGGGGAACGGCAACGATCCCGACAGCTCCAGCTCATCGTCAGAGAATGCTCCTGAGCCTCCCGATACGCCGGATGCTCCGGATGAAAACACGGATATCTGGGAGAATGTCAGCGACTTTTTCCAGTACATATTTGGAGATCAGGAAGAGTCAACTCCCATGTAC
>CAYGGB010000004.1:0-16350 GCA_964349295.1 uncultured Candidatus Peribacteria bacterium
GTCGAGCAGGTCATCGAGCATGCGAAGAAATTCAACCGGAAGATCTTCATCGCGGGCCGCAGCATGGAAACGAACATCGAAATCGCCCAGCAGCTCGGCTATATCAAGGCTCCGCGCGGGCTCATTCGAAAGGTGAACCCGGCGATGGACAAGCTGCCGGACCGGGAAGTGTTGATTTTGACTACGGGAAGCCAAGGGGAAGAGGTCGCAGGCCTTGCCCGCATGGGCCTCGGCACGCACCGCCACATCATCGTCCGCAAGGGCGACACCGTGATCCTCAGCAGCAACCCGATCATCGGCAACGAACGCGCGGTCGCCAAAGTCGTCAACAACCTGAACCTTCAGGGTGCGATCGTAAAGACCAACGCCGAACTCGCGCTCCATACGACCGGACACGGGTATCAGCAGGATCTCCTCCTGATGCACCGTCTGGTCCGTGCCAAGCACGTGATTCCCGAACATGGCGAACCGCACATGAGAGTCGCTCACGCGAACCTGGTGCGCGGCATCGGCTATCCCGAGAACCAGACGCATCTTCTGATCAACGGCGACATTCTCGAATTTGATGCAAAAGGAGACGCACGCCGCAGCAAGAGCAAGCTCCCCTTCCGGGATGTGATCATCGACGGACGCGGATCGGCAGGCGAAGGCGCACGCACGCTCGACGACCGCAAGGTCATGAGCAACTCCGGCGCCATCGTCATCGTCTTCAAAGCCTACGCCGAGAGCAAGCGCCTCGTCGCCGACCCCGAAGTGATCAGCCGCGGACTTCTCTACGGATCCGAACAGGTGCAGATCACCAAAGAGATCGTCGACACCGCCCGCAAAGCCTACGACGAAGAACTCAACCGCGGGGTGAAAGACCGCAAAGAGCTCAAGCGCGCGGTGACTGGCGCACTCTTCAGATATTTCGACCGGAAATTGGACAGAGAACCCATGGTTGTTCCGTTTATTGTGGAGGTTTAGAGATGGCCTGCCCTGTACCGGAGCGCCGGAGCGCGACTGGTACAGGGTGGTGCCGTTTATAGTTGAAGTGTAACTGTCATCCCGAGTAGCTCGACGCGGAGCGGCGAGCGTATCGAGGGATGACAGCAGAAAGAAGAGGAGAATCATTGCTCTCCTCTTTTTTAGTTGTTGAACAACCGGTCTGCGAATTGAGTAATGTCGACCTCATTCTTCACAATTCCAGCATATGCAAAACGATTTCTGATTACTCTTTCCAATTGTGTTGCAGTGCCAATGGTATGCCAGGACATATCACCAGGATTGCCACCGGGAGTATTGCGCATGTATTTATCAGCGATCGCAGTCACGAGCGCGGCACGGACGGCCGGATCGATGCGTTCGGTTCCGTAAGGGGTCAGCGCGGCTTCAATAGCCGCACGTGGCGCTACAGGGCATGGAACCTGATTAAGTACGTCTGCAATCGACGCCAGCTGTTCCCTGCGCATGTTCGTACCAGTTACCTGATTCATCGCCTTGTTATTCTGGGCGGCCCGGGCAGTTTCTTCGGGCGTGAGATTCCGCAGGAAACTTGTCGCAACCGGTCGTTGTAACTCCAGACCTGCCTGCCGGAGAAGTTCGTCATCTCTTGCCTGCTTTGCAGTAAGCGCAGCGGGTCCATTGGCTGGAGCGGCAGCGGTGCGCCCCAAAGGAAGCACCTGGACAGTGACATCCCCCTGAGCGGTTTCTGTCACGCGTACACGGTATCCCGGGTTCACTCCGAACTCCGCCACATACACTCTCGTATTCACCGGAACATCGGTAAATACCTCGGTGAACTGTCCCGGTCTGGCACGGACTGCCAGGTGCTCCTCACCTGCTGCACCGATGTTTGCGCGAACTGTTTTAAAGTTTTCCTCAGCACGCTGGTTGAGCAGTGTATTTGCCTCCGTCACGACGGCCGTTCGCAGCTCTGGATTGGCGATGACCGCATTGTCGGACTCGCTGCCGATGATAAAAATCGATGCATTTGGTTCGCGCCATGCCACTTTGTGGGTGATGACAATATTCCCGGGATTGTGATGGTTTGGTGCGTGAACAAAAGACACGATTATTTTTTCTTTGCCGTCGGTTCCGCTGCTTTGCTGCCGGATCTGCACCTGCCGCAGAGCATTGCGCCGGGGGTCAGCAGGGCGGTCCATCATCACCCGGATTGTGGACAGCAACGGCTCAGTCATTACTGCCAGAGCAGGCGGATAGACGCGGAATGTCGGCGCATCCGCCTGATTTGCAAAAACTGCTGTCCGCAATTCAGCGTTGTCGGCGCCTCCTGTAACCGGCAATTGACTGGGCGCCAGTGTGGCAAGCGATGTGCGCGTGACATGGTCAGGCAGTTCCTGGAAATTCTGGATACCGGATTCCATCGCCTTCATTTCCTCCTCAAAAGTTCCGCTGACCTGAGTCACGCTATCGGGCAGAGTCATATCACCCAGGCCCTGCCCGGCCAGATCCCCCATAACATCCTGCAACGTACTGCAATTATCAGGCACTCTCACATCTGCACGTTCCGCCCTTCGTGGCCGGTTGATAGCCGCACGAAGACCGATATCCCGCGACAGCTGCTCCATGGTGAGCCGCGGCTCGCGCGACATCAGCTGTGACCCCATAAAGTGCAACTCGCTGTGTTCCAGCAACAACCGCTCAGCAGTAAGAATATGCCTCGTTTGCTCAGACGTTGGCTGTGTACCCGCAGGCAAACTTTGGATTTCTGCGAATGCGCGCTCATGACGGGTGATATTGAGGAGCGCCTGAACGTAGCGTTCAAGCACCCGTCGGCGAACCGAGAGAATGATTCCTTTATTGATCTCATTCTGCAGAGTTTCGATATCTGATGGTGCACGGCTTGTCGTTAATCCTCGGGAGAATCTCACCTGAGTCCAAGCGGGAGCCGCTGAGTCTCCACTGAGCAACATCTGCGCTAACGGACTCGACAGGATCGGGCGCGCAGCCAACGCCTGACCGACATTTGTTCGTGCAGAAATTGTGCTGTTCCGGCCATGATAATTAAATGGATCAGTGGTTCCTCTCCCGGATCCATTATTGTTCCCGATTGCTTCCAGAAGATCCCATGCCGCAAGCGGATCTGTTCCGAAAATTCTCTCCGGCGGAACCATGCCATACAAAACCGGAGCCTCTGCCAGGTTGTTGACATGTGTCGCCAGCGCGACAGCATCGGAGACTCGAAAATCGTTCACAAGCGACCGCAGAATCGTAGTACTGAAGAAGTTTGTAAGGGCAACGACGCCAGCCGCCGGCAATGCCGCCGGCGTAAAAAGGATGATTCCGTACAGCACCTGACCCGCATTGCCTGCCATCTGTCGTGCGATGATCAGATCCTGCTCCGGAATACCGTTCACAAGGGCATTCAGATCTACACGCGTATTGGGGGTAACGGCAGTATTCACAAAAAACCGGTCATTCTCGATCCGATATGGAGAATTCGGCGCCTGTGTAAGGGGCAGAACCGCTGCACGAAGTTCCCGCCCAAGTTGAGCGCGAAGTTCCGGAGCGTTGTACATCTCCACGGCATCGCTCCCCAGTCCATAGAGACCGTCTGCGACAACCGCAGCGGCTGCAAGCCTGCCTGTCACCGTCAGTGCGCGGCTTCCCGCACTCGCGCTCTGTCGACCGGTAAGAAATTGCCGGACACGGACCATATTCCGCAGCTGCCCGAAGCGCGCGGCGGCTGCTGCGTTGGGCTGGGCCATGGTGAAGACGCGATTCGTTGAGTTCAGATTCCCGACATTGATGTTGCCGCGTCCGGCACCGGGGACATTGGTTCCGGTGTTTCCCTGATTCCGGATCAGATTGGAGCCGTTGGACGGAGTGTTGCCGGGAGGAGGGGTGGCAGCAGGGGGGCTTGTCACCCAATTCCAGGCACGCCCAATGACGCCAGGAGTGGCCTGGGCCACTCGCCGTGCCGCATCAGCCGGACCCAACACTGAATTGGCCTGACCTAAAAAGTACCGGCCGATCATGCCCCCCCTGTTCGTGTTGATGCCATATCCTACCCAACTGAACCCACGGCCGGCTGCGGCCACGAGCGGGCCCGCCAGCGCAACCTCCGCATACTCAATCATCATTCTCCCTAAATCCGGCGCCACGTTGACCGCAACCGGAATCATGCCGATAGCCATGGCGTTGCCAACACGAATATCGAATCCCCTATCAAGCAATCCTTGAACTTCAATACCTATAGCAAAGAACTCTCCGAGAATTTTAAGGTAATTCTGACATTGATCTTCATATACCTTGCGCACCTCTTCCATCCGCTTCTCTGAAGCACCTTCTTTCCGCAGGGCTTCCATGGTCTTCTGACTTTTATTCACCAATTCAAATTGTGCGTTCAGTCGCTCCCGGGCGCCCTGGATCTGCTTGAGGTATTTGGCAATCTCCTCGCGCTCCTGACGCGCCGCCTTCACGGCACTCACAAACTCCGTGCGGATAACGTTGATCTGCTTGAAAGCAGCTTCAATTTCAGCCAAATCCTGGCGTGTTTCTGGTCTTGCCAATAGATCATAAGCAAGGGCTCCGGGGGCGTTTGCAACGTATGCTGTGGTTTGCATGATCCTCATCGCCGTCGAAAGTTCCCCGATGATTTCCGCAAGCGTGTTCATGGTCATTTCCGCATACACACCGTCTTCATTGATATTGAGTGCAACGTCATGCACCAGACGCATGTAGGTTTCGATACCATCCAGATGAAAATTCTGGAAGTTATTGATGGCCAGATCAATGTTCTGCCGTCCTTCTATGCTCATGAGACCCTGCATGCCACCTTCCAGCACGCCTGCTCTGTCCCGATGGACTCGGAACAATGCCTCCTGCTGCGCATCATTCAGCGGTTCCGTGAGATCTGTCGTCGGACGCAGGGCACGGACGGCTGCTGTGCCGAAGTTTGCGAATGTTCGCTGGAGACCCGACCGGCGCGACCGCCGGAACATCTCCGCGTTCTCCAGATATCGCGTCACGCGCTGCGTTGCCTCTGCAGGCCGGAGGTTTTGATCCTCGCGCACAAGTAAACGCTGTTGCTCCTGCATATCAGCAGCAAGTAGGTTGTAGAACATTCCACCGGGCAACTGCGCGTGATTATTGGTGACGGTAAATCGCGCAGGTTCGATCTTCTTTTTGGCCTCTTCTTCTTTTTTTTTCGCGGCATCCTGACCTTTTTCTTTCGCCTGTTGCTCAGGATTTCCATTCCACCATCTCCGGATTCCCCCGATGGGATCGATGTTCATTCTCGGCATCATCAACTGTGCAGCTTCCAAGGGTCCGGGAATACGTCCGGGGACCGTAAGACGCGGGTTGGTAGAGGTGCCAAGGTCGTAGCGGATACGAAGATTCAGACACTGATGTATGGCATTGACCCGCTGGATGAGTGCAGCGCGTTCCGCATACGGAAGACCGCCATGTACCCGCATTGATTCCTGCAAAGTGGGTGTGGATTGACCAAGATCATCGCACGCCACACGAAGGGCTTCGTGATTTTTCTGTTGTGCGGCGAATAATTCCTCGGCACGCGGTCGATCCGCAGGAGGCAGCCGCTCCAGAACCACATTCATTTCCGGCGCAGGAAGATTCATGGTCGCCACTCCTATCAATGCCTCCATCAATGCCTCCGCGTGAGCACCTGCATCCTCCGGCTCGAGATTCACGCCACTCGCCTCAAGTGTTTTTGAAAGCTCCTGGCGGGCTTTCTTTCTCTCCTCCTCACTGCAATTGGGATTGCGGAGCACGGCGCGGCATCGATCCCGCATGGCAATGAGCGCGGCAATCCGCTTTCCAATCTCCATGGCTTCTTTCTCGCATTTTGCGGCATCCTCCGGGCGATTTTGCTGGCGCAGTGCGGCGGCATCGGCCTGCTGCGCCTCCTGCCCTTTCCGTTGCTGCTGGATTGCCAGATCCAGCTGCTGGAGATAACGATCTTCCGTCGGAACAACAAAATCGATGTGATATCCGACTCTATGGAAAAATCCGTAATGGGGCAGTGCGGCATTCAGACTCACAAGCACTGTTCTCAACCGATCTTCCTCAGCCGTGATCCGGCCACGTTCACCAACAGCAATTTGGCGGCTTGCACACAACTCCATGTAACGGTCGGTCATCTCGGTAAAGCGCTCGATATCGTTCCAGATCATGAGTGAGAATGTTGTGATGCGGCGCATATCTTCACGCGCCCTTTCGAGAGGACCGGACGTGACTTCCAGCCGCTGTGTCAGACTGATATTGGTGATATTCCCTAGCAGCAATGACGTCTGCCAATGCTGAAGTTCACGGTCCTGTTCGCGCAAATGAGAGACATTGAATCCCATGCATTCAAGCTGGGTGAATACTGTGCGCTGCAACTGCTCCAGCGTGACTTCATTGGGATTTGCAAAAAGTTCGGCTGCCGGAATTCCTTCATACTGCAGCAGGTTGACCATCCGTTGCGGGAGCTGGCGAGGCGTCTTCTCAAACGCTGCGCGTGCTTTTGGATCTTGAATAGCAGCTGCTTCGGTCCGAAGTCGGGAAAGTTCGACGAGCAGTTCGCGAACGGTGTTTACTCCACGTTCAGCGAGGGGGATTCTCGGATTGCGACGGTAAAATTCCTGCCTGAATTGAGTCATTGAATTCGCCTGCTGCAAACCAGCGATATCCAAAGGCGGGCGGCCGTCTTGCGCAGCCGGCTGTCGGTTAATTTCTTCAAGATATTGAAGAATTCTAACACGAAGTTCTTCCTGATTCGGTCTTTGATTTTCCTGCAGCCACTTCAAAACACCGGTCATTCGCTCTCTGAGACGCTCCAGGCGCTCTGTTGGAAGTGGCGGAGTTTGTTTTTGATCGGCCTCGATGGATCGGGTGACTTCGTTTATCTGCCGGAGGAGTGCTGCCGCAACAAAAGGACCGCGATTCCCTTCTCCAGGGCGGCCTGCGTCGGTTAACAGCAAATGAATAGTGGCAGAATCTTCAGCGAACATTCTGTATTCTGACGATGCCCACCGTTCTGCGTGAGTGCGTGCCGTAACACCCTCGCCGACTGCCCGCGCATCAAGCTCTATGGGGAAAGTTCTTTCCCCAAACGCACGAGCCAATGTGACTCTGCCCGCAGTATTGGTCAGCTGGGTGAGCCCACGGAAGATATCAGTGAGAGCAGGATCTGTTTCCCTGAATTTCTGTCCTTTTTCGCGCTGTTCACGCTGCTGCTTGGTCTCTTTGTCAGAAGCTTCATTCCATTCCAACAGCCGACGAGGTTGTTCGTTGTTTGGCATTTATTTTTATGTGTGAACTGAATTTTCTTAACGAAGACGCCTGCCACCGGGCAATGTGGTGCCACCTCCCAATTCCCCCGGACTCGCGGGTCCCGGATCAATGCGGAGTGGGCTGGCATCACTTAAGGGCATTGGCTCAACAGGGACGGCAAGAGTGGAATAATCGCCAAGGGGGGCTGCAGCATCCGTTGCAGTGGCCGTGGCTGCCGCTTCGGCTGTAGAACTGTCACTCAGGACGCCGCTCACGCGTCGGGCGACCTCGGCAATTCCTGGGCCCAGCGCAGCAACAAGATGCGGCCAGAGGTACCATGCACCAGCTCCTGCTGCGGCCGCGACCGTTCCCCACCGCGCAACCTTGCCGATCATGGGATTTACATTCAGCGTTGCCGTGTTCACGATGCCCTCGACTGGTTTCAATGTCAGAACTTTTGCCATTGTCCCGAAGACCGGCATTTCTTTGCTGTAAACATTTTCCTCAAACCACCCCTTCTGCGCATTGTTCCGCGCATCCTGCAATGCTTCTGTGCTGCGGGATTCTACTGCAGCTTTCTCTGCCCTCTGCGGCGCCTCCGAGGACGGAACAGCTGTCTTCTTTGGTACTTCCGGTCGTGGATCCCTGGTGGTACTCATATCGGCCATAGGAAAGAGTGTAGAAAACGATTAACGATTGAGAGCGAGGAAAAGACCATGGCGCAGCCTGGAGAATCCTGCGGCATTCACGATTTCTTCCTGAGTTTTGGCATTCGTCAATGCAACTGCGATCATCACCGTAAAGACGTCCGGACCCCATGCAAACGCAAGTTCCATCACATCATGCTCGGAAAGGCCGGAGAGATCGGCACTGGCGACCATGTCATTGATCATCTTCTCTGTCGGCTTTTTACTCTTCGTCTGCTTCTGCAACATCTTGTACGCAGGATGCTGGATGCTCACGTTGCGCATGCGCACAGCACGCTTCTCATCGCTGTCCTTGAATGTCAGCGACTCATCTTCGACCGCAACGGACTTCTGCACTGAATCCGGAAGATTCTTGAACATCTTCTTCTCTTCAGCTGTCAGATAAAGCGTGGTGGTCATGGAGGTGGTGGGCATAAATTGGAGAAAGTGTACTCCAGATCGCTGGCGTCAATAAATCTCAATATTCTAGCGTAAAAACAGGTTTCTCTCAAGTCAAAGACTGAGCATTGGAACCACTTTTCCGCGGATTATCCACCCCTCATACACCGTCCACCCGCACTTACTCCCCAACTCCTTCCCCCTGACCACCCACTCCTTCTTCACATCCACAAGAATCAGATCCGCCGGTGCGCCTTCGACGATCCCCTGCTTGCCGAGATTGAAGATGCGGTTGGGGTTGGTGAAGCAAAGACGGAGGATATCGTTAATTGAGAATTGAGAATTGAGAATTGAGAATAATTTTCCATTTTCCTCCTGAGCCTGACGTGGGATCAATTTTCCATTTGTCACACTCAGCAGCAACGGCACCATCGTTTCGACTCCGGGAACCCCGGACGGAGCTTCCCGCCAGTCGCTCTTCGCGGAGCCTGTCCTGAGAGCAGTCGAAGGGCTCAGAGTGACACCCTTTTCCTCGAGCGTATGCGGCGCATGATCTGTCGCAATGCAGTCGACAGTCCCGTCCGCGATTCCTTCCCAGAGCGCGATCTGATGTTCCCGCGCCCGCAGCGGCGGATTCATTTTTGCGAGCGTGCCGAGTGACGCGTAATCCTCGACCGTCATGAACAAGTGATGCGGCGCGACTTCGCAGGTGACCGTGATGCCGGATTTTTTTGCAGCACGCACCAGATCGATTCCCTGCTTCGTAGACAAATGAGCGACATGCAGATGTGTATCGTACTTTTTGGCTAAACCCAGCGCATATTCAATAGCCTTCGCTTCAGACTCCGGGGGCCGCATTTTGGAATGCTCGTCTATGTTGCGGGTCGAAGACCCGCGCTGGAGCGTTGCATTCATCTCCGCATCTTCGCAATGACACACCACCACAATCCCCAGCTCCCCGCACATCCTGAACGCCTCGTCGATCACGCCGTGGGGCGCCTTCTGATCGCCGGTCGAATGATCGAGATACAACTTGAGTCCACAGCAGGATTTTTTCAGGCGCTGTAATTCATCCGACGTCCCCGTCCACAATTCACGCAACGTCTGCAAATGCGCCATCTCCGTCGCCCCAAAGAAAAACCTCATATCAAATCTTAATTCTTTATTCTTAATTCTTAATTCTTCTGCCCGCCGCACCTTGTCAGCAAGCGCAGCAATCGTCACGACTGGAGGAATGGTATTCGGCATCTCACACACCGTCGTCACTCCCCCCGCAAGTGCCGCCGCACAGCCCGTCGCCATCGTCTCCTTCTGCTCCAGCCCCGGTTCGCGGAAGTGGACGTGGCAATCGATCAGTCCCGGCATGATCAGGAGGCCGGTTGCATCAATAATAGTGGTGGTCGCAGATTCGTTTCTTCGTTTCTTCGTTTCTTCGTTCATTTCCGCAATGAAACCGTTCTTTATGAAAATATCCATCTGCGACTCGCCATCAGCGGTGATAATCGTGCCGTTTTTGATGAGGAGAGAGCTCATGGGAAGAAAATCAGGTGAATGCCGCCGAGGAAGATGATACACAGGAGAAGGCGCTCAAAGAGAGCTGGCGAAACGTACTTCAGGATACGCTTCCCGACGGCGACGCTCACAAGAATGACCGGGGCACTCGTGACGAGCACTAAAATGACATCCGGAGACCATGTGAACTGCTGAAGATACGCCGATGTTTTCCCCACATTGAGCCCGATCGCAATGATGGAAGAAGTTCCAATCAGCTGCTCTTTTGTCAGTCCGAATGCGAGCAGCGCGGAGAGTCTCAATACGGCCGCATTGCCTATCACGCCGCCAATGAGTCCGTTCACGAATCCGGCAGTGAGCAGCGTCGTGATGCGCGGGGAGACCGACACGCTGCGGCGAAAAAGCTCCTTGCCTGAGAAAATGAGACACAGGACGCCAATGGCAATTTCCAGCAGGCGTTCAGGCACGAAGAAAAACAACACGCCGCCGAGCACGCTCGCGGGAATGCCCGTCAACAGATACCAGCCGACGATGTTCCACCGTGTATGACGGAAAAAGTGCGCGAACTTCGCGCCCTGGATGGCAAAACCCAGCAGTGAATTGATGATGATGCTCGTGCGGACGTCGTACGTGGTATTGAGAATGAGAAAGAGAACGATGCCCAGTCCGCCGCCGGAGATCGTCGAAACAATGCCGCCCAGGAAGAGTACGGGGAGCAGGACGATCAGGGGTGGCACCATGTCATGGGGAGTGTAGCGGAATTGACGTATATTTGCATCATCGTACAATAGCCATATGCCTCTTGATATTTCAGGTCGGAACGATCTCCTCTCGAAAGCCTTCAGACAGGCGGGAAAAGGACGATTTGTGCGACTCGACGCCCATAAAGAAAGCTGGACGCAGTTACGCGAGGGATATCGCCTGGAAACGTATCAGAACGGCGCACTGACGATGGCAACACTCATCGCCAACGTGCGGCAGAAATTATTGCTCAGCGTTTTCCTCACCATGATCGACCAGCTTGGAAACACTGTGGATGTCATAGTGGAAACAAGTCATGAATCAAGGAAAGGAAAACATAAGGATCTTTTCCGGGGGGATATCGACTTATCTGTTCTCAAAAGCATCTGTCTGGATTTTGAGGATATATTGATACAGGATGGCTGTACCGGCATCGCCGTGATGTCTCAGGAAAAACCCCTGGAGATTCAGTTACGCGAACATAAATTTCTTGTCGTGTATGCGGACCGGCTGAAGGCATTCAGGAAAATTCTGGAAGCGGATGGAATCCGGAGAAACGACACCATGCAACTTGTGACAGACGGTCCCCATCTGCGCTGGATACCCGATGGCGCACAGAAAAGATTTGGAGAGCTGAAAAATCGGCTGAGCGCAGAAGAGTGGGACGATACGGCTATGGATGATTAAACGTGCGCCAGCAGCATTTCCAGCAGTGCCATTCTGACAGGAACGCCGTTGCGCGCCTGCCGGAAGTACGCGGCGTTCGGGAGCGCATCGACATCCGTCGCGATTTCACCAACGCGGGGGAGTGGATGCATCACGATCGTCTTCTTTCCGCGGACCATGTCTGCGCCCAGAATATACTTGAGCTTGAGGCGTTCATATTCGGCTTTGTCGGCGAAACGTTCCTGCTGCACACGCGTCATGTAGAGCACGTCGCAGTCGAGTCCGGCGGAAATATCTTCTGTTTCGGCGAACGTGATCTTGTGATCTTTGTAGAAATCCGTGACTTTCGGCGGCATCGTCAGTTCTTTCGGTGAGATAAGTGTGAAGTGGACTTTGTTGTACAAACCAAGCAGGAAGCTGAGCGAATGCACTGTGCGGCCGTAGCGAAGATCGCCGACCATCGCGATGCGCAGCTCATCGAGCTTTCCGCATTCTTTTTTGATCGTGTAGAGATCGAGCAGCGCCTGCGTGGGATGCTGGCCCGGACCGTCGCCGGCGTTGATGAACGGAATGGGGCTCACGGACGCGGCACGGTCGGCGCTCCCCTGTTCGGGGTGACGCATCGCAATGATGTCGGCGTACCCCGAGACCATCATGATCGTGTCTTCGATTGTCTCGCCTTTGTACATCGAACTGAACTGGATTCCTTCGGCAGTGATCACCGATCCGCCGAGGCGGTTCATCGCGCTCTCGAAGCTCAGACGCGTGCGCGTGGAAGGCTCATAAAAAAGCGATGCGAGTATTTTTCCGTGCAGCCGGTCGTCCCCTCCTTTCGCTATGACCTTCTCCATCTCCGCAGCCTTTGCCAAAATCGCGTCCGCCGAGCTCCGTGTGAGCTGTTTGGTGGAGGTGAGATGTTGGAAGGGAAGTGGCATCCGCGGGTGAAGTGTAGAGGGGAAGCGGGTGCGAGGCGAATGTTGACTGCAAGTCATTTTACTGTATTTTGACGCACAGTCAACCTATGCCGCTCTTCCCTCATAATTCCACCGAAGAGGATCTTAATCCCAATATCCGGCGCATTGTCGAAATGGCCAAAGGTTTTGAAGATGAAAAAGGTATTGATTTGCGTATCGAATCGGAAGCACAGCCTGCCCGGCACAACAGTACCCGATGCAGTCAGGTCGCCACGTCCATCGATGGTGAGTGGCATCTACTTGTCCTGGAAAATTATCAGGGATTGCGTACGTGGCTTGCCCCCGTCGGAGAGGTGCAACTGTCAGACAAGGAGACGCTTGATAAGGAAGATCTTGTACGAGGTCATAACTCATGGGGTCATTTTCTCTTCAATTCTGCTCTGGTCCTCGCCGCTTTGTCACAACTCATGAAGAAAGAAACGCCTGCTGAGGCCCCCGGCCGCAACCATCATGACGTCAACGCCGTATGGGAGAGCGACACCCGCATGGATAAACCGCAGAAACTAGGACGATAAAAGCAGACGAATAAACGAGATCGTTCGTTGCTACACTCTTCCCATGTCCACTCAAAAAATCGCCTCCTCCACGCTCTGGCAGTTCGCAAGCCAGATCACGATGGCTGCGCTGAGCATTGTGACGGTAAAGCTGGTGGCAACGGGACTCTCGATTGAGCTGGCGGGGCAATACAACACGGCGTACGGCTACCTGCAGATTTTCGGCATTCTCGCGGATTTCGGGCTCTATGCGGTTTCGGTGCGCGAGGTGGCGCGGGCAAAGGACAAGGCAGTGATGCTCGGGAACCTGCTGACGCTCCGGACGATTATCCTCTGTCTCTCGATGGGATCGGCGCTGCTGATTGCATGGTTCATCCCCCACTGGAACGGAACGCCGTTGCCGGTGGCCATCACTATCGCAGCTTTTGTTCCGGCATTCACGCTGCTTGCGGGGGTTCTCCGTGCGGTCTTCCAGGTCGAGTACCGGCTCCATTACGTCTTCATTGCCGAGGTGACGCAGCGCGTGGTCACGACGGCGCTCACAGGCATCGCCGTTTTTTGGGGCATCCGGGATTCTTCCGATGTCTCTTCGCTCTTTCTCTTCCTCGCATTCGGAGGCATCGGTGCGGCAATTTTATTTCTGCTCTCCGCCTTCTTCAGCGCGAAGATTATCCGCGTGCGTCCGCGGTGGGACACAGACATCCTGCAGCATCTTCTGAAACTGTGCGCCCCGTACGGCATCGCCTTCCTCTGTACCGCTCTCTACCGGCAGTTTGACGTGACGCTCATCGGACTGCTGCGACCGGACGATTACGAGATCCAGAACGCGCGATATGGCTTCGTACAGCGAATGATGGACATGGCATACCTGCTGCCGACGTTCCTGCTGAATTCGACATTGCCCATCCTGAGCGAGCGCGACGCGAAAGGTGAAGACACGCGTGATTTCCTGGGGAAAATCCTGCTGATCATCCTGCTGATCGGTTCGGTGTCCGCGTTGTTCTCTTCGCTCTGGGCCCGGCCGCTCATGCAGATGCTGACGACCGAGAAATATTTGTCGACCGCAACGGCGGCAGGGTCGGACACGGCACTGCGGTTGCTCTCCATCTCGATGATGATGAACGGCCTGCTCACGTACAGCTTCTACGTACTGCTCACAAAGCACCACTGGAAACCGCTGGTGTCGACGCTGCTTGTGGGTGTCGTGATTTCCCTCGTGAGCAACGTCCTGTTGATCCCGTCGATCGGTTTCGTCGGCGCAAGTATCACCTCGATCATCGTGCACGTGACACTTGTTGCACTGCTGTTCCCGCAGGCAATGATGATCATGCCGGCGCGGATCACCGGACTGTTGCTGCTGCGATGGCTCGCATTCTCCGGAATGCTCGCGGCCTTCCTGTACCTGACGCAGCCGCTTCTCACGGGGTCCCTCATGACGGCGGGAATGCTCATTCTTGCAACAATTTGGATGGGAATATGCGCTCAAATGACCGGATTACATAGATTTATACGATCCTAATGGAAGTGGCCACATTATAAATAATATGTTATAATAACAATAAAGTGACACACATATTCACAACGAACCGTCTGATCTTCTTGCGCCTCCCGATGCCAGAGTCGCTGCGCAAACTCACATCATCAGCGCAGGAACGACTGCGATCGACAGGACAGTATCTGAACGGCATACCCGGTCGCGCACTGGAAAGAGCCCGGGAAACCGCCAGGCGCGTGGAAAACATCCAGAATATTCCGGCCGTGCAGGCGCGGGTCGAAAACGGAATCACTGGCGTGCGACAGGGTGTCGCGCGGATTCTGCACGCGGGGACCCGTCTCCCCGTTCTGCAGGACATTTCCGTCCTGAGTGCGGAACGGGCGCGCTCGGCGGCTCTGGACGAAGAACGCATGCGGTACCAGACGCCGGAACGCCAGGCGGAATACCAGGCGAAGCTCCGGCATGTTCCCGGCACGCCCGAACTCCCCGACCACATGTTTGAGTACACCAGAGGAACAGGGCCGCAGCCTCATCGGCTGGCGGTTCTGGTAATGGGGAATGCACAAAACTTCAACGAGGAGAATGTGGGAATGCGCGCGCTGGCCGCACAGCTCAGCCGGCAACCCGGTATGGATGTCCTGCTCTTCAGGAGCGGCGATGCCATAACCGACATCCGCGCCGCGGTGCAGCCAACGGCTCCGGACCACACGCGCCACACTGCCGTGGTGCTGCGGCGCATCGAGCATATTCTCCATCAGCGCCTGCACGGAGGCATTGAGCCGGGCGAGCTGCCCCCGACGGAGATCGTCATGGGGGGATACAGTTTCGGCGGCGGCGTCATCGAACAGTTGTCGCAGAGATGGAACCGGATGACCACCGCGGTTCCGGTATCCGCGGTCGCGCTTATCGACGCCGTGCAATTGGGATCGGCGCGGGCGGGAATCCCTGTCACGGAACGTCCGGAATTCGCGGGTCGTGTCCTGCAATTCTCACAGGGGAACAACGTGAACTGGAACCCGGCGGAGAGTGCGCGGCCCACGCCACTATCACCCATCGTTGGTGCGCCGATCCAGAATCCCCGCCCGGGAGACGAAATTGAAACCATCAGGAACACTGGTCACCGTGAAATCCAGGATCCCCGGTTCCATCAGTCCGACGTTCTTGATCGGATGATGCGGTTCCTTACGCAATCGGGCAGGCAGGAGCCCGCACGCACCTGATTGTAGATAGAGCCGTTTCATGGTAAAATGTCTGGATTTATGCGTCGCACAACTCTCCGCATCGCCGTCTTCGCCAGCGCTTTTGTCTGGCCTTTTGTCGTTATGGCATCGGCGCCGGCAAACGTGACGGGGCTCGGCGCACACTTCGGCAGCGGCCAGATCGTGGTGCGATGGGAGGCACCGGTGGATCCCGGGGAATTGTCCGCCTACAGAATCTACTACGGACAGAAATCAATTCTCAGCAACGACGGCGCGTACGATGATTTCAAGACGACATCGGCACGTAACACGGAATTCATCATGATCGACATTCCGGCGTACCCCGTTCTGTTCTTCGGCGTCCTTGCCGTGAACAAGAATGGCGAGGAGAGCGCGTCGTTTGTGGAAGAAGTGGAGTTGCCCCTCTCAAGCGGCGACGCCGACGGCCAGTCGTCATCGGACATTCCGCAAACCGGCTCAGGACGCGTGCTTCGCGAGGCACCCTCTCCCTCACGCAAGCAGCAGGAAGCTGCAACCCTGGGACTCATAAACGCAATGGCCGACGGTCCCGATACGGTCCGCCTGACGTTTACTGCGCCGGTAACCATCCCGCCCGAGCAGGCGGCAACGGCATTCAGCGTCGCAGATACGCGGGGCAATCGTCTGTCGCTCAAAAGGATTCTGATCGACGGCGCAGTGATCATGCTCGTCACGGGGCCGCAGATCCCCGGACGGCTGTACACGGTGGGCGTGAGCAATGTGATTGCAGGCGAGTCCGAGCAGGGCGCAGTGATGCCGCTGGATTCCGGACGCAGCAGTGCAAACTTCACAGGATTCGGGGCACTGGAAGAGGCGGTGGCACCTCCTCCTCCGCCGGTAGCGCAGGTAATCGAAACAGTGACGGCTCCGGCAGCACAGCAACCAACGGACGGACTGCCATCGTCGGGGCTTCCTGTTTTGGGG
>CAYGGB010000005.1:0-14518 GCA_964349295.1 uncultured Candidatus Peribacteria bacterium
CCTTCGAATGGCGGCTTCAAAGGCCGCTGCCTTACCACTTGGCGACTCCCCAACGAAGTAGCGGTGCAAATCATATCAGTTCGCAGGATTCCATCCATCTCTCGTCATTTAGTTATGAATGTCTGTCGTCATTTCCCCCTTGCTCAAGCGAAACGGCTTCCCTACACTCTCCCGGTCACGTAAAGCTCCTTGGAGCTCGTGTTCCCCTTATGTTCGCAATCGTCGATATCGCCGGCTTTCAGGAAAAGGTCGAAGAGGGCATGAAGCTGCAGATCCCGCTGCAGGCAGATGATTCGGGCAAGAAGATCATTTTCGACAAAGTTCTGCTGATCGCAGACGGTGACAACGTCAAAGTCGGTGCCCCGACGGTCGCAGGTGCAAGCGTGGAGGTGAACGTCCTTAGCCACGGCAAAGGCGACAAAATCCGCATCCAGAAGTTCAAGCGACGCAAGAGGTACCGCCGGGTGAAAGGGCATAGGCAGGATTATACGGAGGTGGAAGTCGTCAAGATTACGGCATGATTCCTTGATACGTTCGCCGCTCCACGGCGAACTACTCGGAATGACATGCCTTGGCACCCTTTACATCGAATCTCGTATCTCCCGTATCGCCTTTAATGTCAGTCCCAGATTCTGACTGCACGCGATCGTTTCGCCGAGCCGCTCGTGGGCGCGGAGCAGATGATGCAGGTAACTCTTCTTGTGCAGTCGGGCGAGCGGAGAAGGGGATTGAGCATCAATGACGGAATGATCGTGACGGAATTCACTGTTGATGACCCGGATTTTCGATCCATCATTCATCCAGATCGTCCCGTGCCGCGCTTCTCTCATTGGCAAAACGCAGTCAAACATATCAATGCCCTTCGAGATGGCCGTCCGCATCTGTTCAATCCGGCCCACTCCCATCAGGTAACGCGGTTTATCCTCCGGCAGCAGGGGGCAAACGACATCGAGAATCTGATACATCTCTTCTTCCGTTTCGCCTACAGCAAGACCGCCGACCGCATACCCGTCAAATCCGATCGCAACGAGTTCCTGAGCGCATTTCTCCCGGAGATCACGCTCGAGACCGCCCTGGACGATGCCGAAAAGGAGGGGACCGGAGATGTCATGGTGAGCGGAGCGAACCATAGACATCGACGACGTGTCTCCTTCGCTCCGCTCAGGATGACACTCCCTCTTTTCTTTTTTCAATTTTTCATGCCACTTCTTGCACTCCACAGCCCACCTCAGAGTCCGATCAACCGCAGCGATCTGCTCAGTACGATTTGCCGTCGATGGTGGACACTGATCAAAACACATGATGATATCGCTTCCGAGGGCGTGCTGGATGCGCATGGATTCCTCGGGCCCCAGGAAGAGGGCATCACCGTTCAAGTGTGATCTGAAGTGCACTCCGTGCTCTTCGATTTTGTTGATTGCGTGCAATGAAAAAACCTGGAACCCACCAGAGTCGGTCAAAATAGGCTTGTCCCAGCTGACAAAGTCATGCAGTCCGCCGGCCTCCTTGACGACTTTTTCCCCCGGCTGGAGATGCAGGTGATAGGTGTTACAGAGAAGAATCTGTGCGCCAAGATCCAGAAGATCCTTATGCGTAAGACCTTTCATCGCCCCGCAGGTTCCGACAGGCATGAAGAACGGACTCTGAAGTGTTCCATGAGCGGTATGAAGGGTTCCTCTGCGTCCTGACGGTGTTGTTTTAAGTAATTCAAACATTCACGAACAGAGTACAAGAACACAAGAAAAATAGAGACCACACGCCTACGCGCAAGTCCCTAATCCCTAGTCTCTAGTCTCTAGTCACTTCGCAGCAGGCTTTGCCTTCGAAACGATTCTATCAATCAAACCATACGCAAGCGCCTCCTTCGCGCTCATAAACTTATCGCGCTCAGTATCAAGTTTGACCTGCTCAACTTTCTTTCCTGTGTGGAGCGCGATCATTTCGTTCAGCAGGTTCTTCGTGTTGATGATGTGCTCCGCGTGGATTGCGATGTCCGTTGCCTGGCCTTCGGTTCCACCGAGAGGCTGGTGGATCATGATCTCGCTGTGCGGGAGCGCAAAACGCTTGCCTGTGGCTCCGCCCATCAGAATGATCGCACCGCCGGATGCCGCCATCCCGAGACAGACGGTCGAGATATCGGGCTGCACGTACTGCATGGTGTCGTACATCGCGAGCGTGGAGGTCACCTGGCCTCCGGGGGAGTTCACGTAGAGGATGATGTCCTTGTCCTTGTTCTCCTTCTCGAGAAAAAGAAGCTGCGCGATTACGGAGTTGGCGACATCATCGTTGATTCCGGTTCCCAGAAAGATGATGCGTTCCTCCATCAGCCGCGAGTAGATGTCGTACGCGCGCTCGCCGAACTGCGTCTTTTCGATAACAGTCGGGACCAGGAAGTTATTCATGGTCTGGCCGTTGGAAATTCTCTTTGCGACGGATTGAATCAGGGGATGCATGTGGAATGGAGTAATGGAATAATGGGGATTGGAGTATTCGAATTTTCTTTTCATCAGTATTCTACGCTTTTTTGCAACTTTCCGGCAGTGTGCATCAGGCGAAGATTGGTGTGTTAGTATGAAATGTCATGATTGATTCACATATTCAAAAACGGCTTCAGGAATTCATTTCCACTGCCTCAAAGCCGCTGGTAATTGTCTTGGGGCCGACGGCGAGCGGGAAGACGGGAATTTCGATCGGGATGACTGAATGGCTGGATGGTGAAATTGTGAACTCGGATTCGCGACAACTCTACAAATATCTCGACATCGGCACAGCAAAAATCACACCAGAGGAAATGCGCGGAATTCCGCACCACATGTTCGACGTTCTCGACCCGAAAGAAGAGGTGACAGCTGCGTGGTATCAGAAACAGGCAACGAGTGTCATCAATCAGATTCATGACCGCAAGAAAATTCCAATGCTTGTTGGCGGATCGATGCTGTACATCAGTGCGGTGATCGACGGGCTGGAATTTCCTGAGGGATCGGACCCGGATCTTCGGAGAAAACTGGAAGCGGAATATGATCAGGATGGAGGAAAGGCCCTGTATACGGAGCTCATGGAAATTGATCCGGATACCGCACTAGCCTTCAGTCCCAACAACAAACCGTACGTCGTCCGTGCGTCGGAGATTTACAGGTCGACAGGAAAGAAGCCGTCACAGGCGCGTCAGCAATCAGCATCTCTGTACGATCTTTTTATTATCGGAATTGAGCGTCCGCGGAAAGAACTGATGCGGAGGATCAATGAAAGGACGGTTGAGCTGTTCAAAAGGGGATGGATTGAGGAAGTACAGGGATTGATAACGAAAGGATATTCATCAAATGATCCGGGGATGAAGAGTCATGGCTACAGAGAAATCATGAAATATATTCAGGAAAACAATCCATCATTGCCTGATCTTCAGGAACAGATCAGTTCAAAAACCCGTCACTATGCCAAACGCCAGATGACCTGGTGGAAAAATGACGCCCGGATCCGCTGGATCAGTTAACGATGTGGCTTGCCGGCCATAGCTCCCGCAGGAGCGGCGGCCGGTGGAAACACGATGACAGGATTCAGTGGATCGGTGCTGATCAGGCGGCCTGATAAAAGTCCGGCTGGGGGATATTCAGTCCGGGGTGTGTTTCTTCAAAAGTCTGCGAAGAGGCAATCAGCTCATCTTCTGTTTCATTGATGACTGGAGTTTTTTCACGGAGGATCGTCTCCCGCAGCTTCTGCTGGATATCGGTCTGCAGCCTGAGTTTGTTCAGATGCTGCGCAGCTTTTCCTTTGGCTTCAGGCTGTGATTCTGAAGCGTGTGAGCCAAGTATTTCATTATGGGGAACACCAGTCATGGGAGGGGAGGGAAATGACTAGAATTTGAGGACATCGCCGTATTTGTCTTCCAGACGGCTCTTCATGTTCCAGAAATGTTCGATCATCGTCTGGAGTTGCGGCGAGGCGTTGGGGGTCTGGGTGCTGCGGAAATAGCTTTCTATTAGGCGAAGCTGATCGGCAAGGTTGAGAGCGGCCAGATCCACGGCATCGCGGGCGGTCTCGTCGAGTGTGCTGTAATTTTCCTCTTTGAACATCGATGACACGTTGGATGCGTCTACCTCCTTCCGGTCGATCATGCCGATCAGTTCCTCGAGAAATTTTACATGCTTTTTGTCCATTGTCGTTCCCGTAGCCTGGCCAGCTTTTTTTTGTGCCTCTTCGGACAGGGTCTGGTGTTGGGCAAGGGTATCGTGGAAATCAGCCATATCCGTTATTCTATCATTTTTTGGGGGCAAACGCCATCATTGCCAATTACTGAACCCGAAGGTCATTTTTTACGAACATCTTCATTGTTTCGATCCTGTCCTGAAACCATTCAAATTGACGAAGCAATTGTTTTTCACCCTCGGCTGGATTCTCATGAAGCAGGAGTGAGAGATAATACAATGACCGGAAACGCATGGGCAACTCGCTCAATGTTTTCTCATAGAACACGATTGTTTCCTGCATGATGTCGTACTGCTTGAGTGCGCGCGGATGTTCCATCATTCTGCGCGCCAGATTATCCCTGTCGTAGAGATCCTCGAATACCTGATCGAGCATTTTTCTTTGCAAGGTGACAACCGCTGTCACCTCTTCAATGCACGCCGATTGCTTTGCGGAAAGTGCCGCCTCGTCTTCAACGATGGCCGCCGGTCGCACATGCTTTGCATCGACCCCCATTGCCCCCAGAACAAATGGCTCCACTCTCCTGCGCAGGACATGAAGGTAATTCGGCGTATCCGGAAGGATGGGGATAAAAGGCTTTGTCGCTGCGGTTATTCTCATCACAATCGGATCTGGTTCGCTCATCGAAAAGGCGTCTACTTCGTGACGAAACTGTTCAACCGTCATCAGGGGGAGATCAGGCAATTCCGGTTTGGCTTCCCGGGACAGGTGATAGCGCTCCAGCCGGTCGTCTTTCGGGAGATTTGTCATCACCCGTATAAATAATACCTTTTTAGGTAACCGTCAACTTTTTTGAGAGGCATGCAAGTGATCAACAACTACACTGGCAATATGGAGCTTTCGACATCTTTATCCGCAGTGCTCAGAACCACAAAAGACTTTATCGAAGCTCTGGAGGCAATGAACATCCGCACGGTTGAGGATCTCCTCCTGTACCTGCCCCGGGCGCATGAGGACCTGAGTCAGATGCAGACGATTGCGACGGCTGCAATCGGAGAAAAGGTGACGATCCGCGGAACGGTTACCGGCGTCCGTCTGGTCCGTATCCGTGGAGGCAAACAGATTGTCAGTGCGACATTTACCGATAGTGACGGTGCGTCGGCCGAAGCCGTCTGGTTCAACCAGCCGCATATCAAACGCATGATCAGCGACGGGGATGAAATCGTCCTGACGGGGAAGCTGACCCTGAACGGGCGCAAGATCCAGCTCCAGAGTCCAGTGTTTGAAAAATCGACGGGCAAACCCCTCGTTCATTCTGGCCGTCTCGTCCCCGTCTATCCCCAGCATGACCGGATTAATACGCGGTGGCTGCGTGAGAAAATGTCACTACTGAAGCCCGCGATCGTGAATATACAGGAAACTCTGCCGCAGGAAACCATTGATGAGGAAAAACTTCTGAGCCGGTCCGATACAATCCGCGCACTGCATTTTCCGGATGATGCAACGGAAGTGAATCGGGCGATGGAGCGACTCGCGTTCGAGAAGATGTATGATCTGCAGAAAAGTGCACTTGAACGGAAGCGACAGTGGCAGGGTGCCGTACAGAAGCGCCTGCAGACGCCAATGAACGTCGAGTTGATCCGCGCGCTCTTCAAATCCCTCAAATTCACGCCGACCAACAGTCAGAAAATAGCGATCTACGAAATCCTGCGCGATATGGAGAAAGAAATTCCGATGTCGCGCCTGCTGGAAGGCGATGTCGGTTCCGGCAAAACACTCGTGGCTGTCGCGGTGATGGCCAACGTTCTGCTCCATCATGGTCAGAGTGCCCTGATGGTCCCGACCGAAGTCCTTGCGCGACAACACGCCGCTGGAATATCGCGGTTGCTGCTGAATTTTCATACGTATCTGTATCAAGGTGAACGTGATGCCGTCGACACGAAAAATCTTGCGTCTCTGCCGTTACCCCGTCTCGCTCTCCTCACCGGTGCCATGACCAAAGCCGAAGCGGATGCCGTTCGTCAGGGTCTCGCGTCCGGAACCGTCGACATCGTCATCGGCACGCATGCGCTGATCGAGGACAAAGTCACATTCCGCGATCTGCGCCTGGTGATCGTCGACGAACAACACCGCTTTGGCGTCATGCAGCGGCAGCGGTTGCGTGACAAAGGAAGTCCGCATTTCCTGTCGATGACCGCGACGCCGATCCCGCGGACGCTGGCTCTCACAGCATACGGTGATCATGACCTGAGCGTTCTTCTGGAAAAACCCGGCCGCCGCCAGCCGATCCACACCAAAGTCGTGTCACCGACAGATCGCGTGACGGTCGAACGATTCATTGATCATCAGATTGATGAAGGCCGGCAGATTTTCGTCATCTGTCCGCTGATCACGGAGTCGACAGGGCAATTTGCCGCGTCATTGCTGGCCGATGTCAAAAATGTCGAAGCTGAAGTGAAACGACTGTGTGCAGCCTTCCCGCGACGAAAGATCGCGATGCTCCATGGAAAACTCGATCCTGATCACAAGCAGAAAATCATGCAGGACTTCCGTGACCGGAAGAGCGATATTCTCGTCTCAACGTCCGTCATCGAAGTAGGCATCGATATTCCCAATGCAACGATGATCCTGATCGAAGGCGCTGAACGTTTTGGACTCGCGCAACTTCATCAGCTACGAGGACGGGTCGGACGCGGTGATTTCAAAAGCTACTGCTTTCTGTTCACTACATCGCAAGACCAGGCCCGCTCGCCGCGACTCAAGGCAATGGAAAAGCACGACTCGGGATTCATGCTCGCCGAAATTGATCTGAAGCTCCGCGGTCCCGGCGAAATCTTCGGTTTCCGGCAGAGCGGGATCCCGGATGCAGAGATGGGACTGCTGCTGAGTCCGGAACTGATTGCGCGGGCGAGGAAGGCGGCGGAACGATCGATGGGAATGTTCACGACTGTGCAGGGAATATGAAATATATCGCAAGCAGAAGCCAATAAGTAATGATCTTTTGGAGAAAACTTGTCAGTATGCCGGGTTTCAATATCCTGCTCGCAACATTCCCACTTTTTTCATGACGACTGGATCCTCTGATTTGTTTACGGACGATATGTACGATGTGATACCACCCGCACAATCTGTGATACGAGAACCTGCAAAAGTGAGTAAATTTGGTTATGAGAAAGAGACAGAGCCGGTTGTGGAGAAAATTCGTGAAGTATTGACCACGGCCGATCTTGCCGGCTATGTGCAGGGCGAAAAATAGTCGTCAACCTTGACAATTTATCTGGAAATCTTACACTGTTATCGTGATTTCTACCCGAAAGTTCTCTGTCGGCATGATGCCCATGATGATGACCCCTCTGCGAGGCGGATGTAACTGCTGACCTTCAGCACCTTACGATTCTCTCCTCGCACACTGCGGGGATTTTTTTTGATCCGGATGCACCTCCAATGACTCACACCTTCCATTCTCCATCAGCCCTTCACCTCAACGTCATCAACATGATGATGAACATGGTTATGCGGGACCCGCGGGAGAATAGTGCGTGAAAGAATCCGGAATCACGCACTTACCCCGCGGGACGCAGTGGAGGCGATTTTTTTATTCTCTTCTTTTTTCTATCATGTCTCATCATTTTACCGCCATCCATTCATCGCCGGTCGAGGTCCTCTCGGGCCCGTTCGGATCACGCGCCCCCCGGTACGGCCTTACGACGAAGCAGGTCTTTGCAGATGAACGTCTGGACATTGCCCGGACAATCCTGCAGGAATTCAAAGACGCCGGAACGACAGTAGGCGTCACGCCGACATTTGGTGCCAATGCCCGCGGACCGGAAGAGAAACCGTTCGATAAAAGTCATCATGAATGGAACAGACAGGCTGCATCCATAACGCAACAGGTATTCGAGGGTAGGAAAATTTTGGGGAGCATTGCCCCGCTTCTGGACACATCGGGCGCAGACGATCATCTTTGGCCGGAGCGTGGAGGAAAATGGGCGCAAAACAGGCATGCACCGCAAATTGACGCTCTGCGGTCATCCGGTGTCTCCGGGTTCCTTGCCGAAGCCGTTCGCTATCTGGATGAAGGGAAAACGCTGGCACGGCTTCTGGAAGACAGCGGCGCAAAAGAATTCATCTGCTCGTTCGAGGCTCGGGATCCTGAAGGAAAATTCCCGCACCAGCGCGATCTCACCTTTGAACAGATCCGGAATGAGATCGTTCTGGCAACCCGGGGAAAAATCAACATCGGCATCGGCATCAACTGCGCGAGTGCGGAGGACTGCACACGGGTTCTCGAAAATGAACCCAAAGGAGTCATCGATGCTGTGTATCCGAACAAAGCGAAAGTCGGCAACGGTCATGAGACCGCACGATTCATTGCCCTGTCGCAAAAGTCAGGACGGACTGCCGCGGAAGATGACGAGTACGGGAAACTCGGAGCTCTCCTGCAGACGGGAGAACAGGAATTGCGGACGCTCGTGGAACGCTGCTTTGAACAGCGCGCGAGGCTGATAGGGATTTGCTGCGGTGGAACGCCCGACGACGTCCGTTTTTTGCGGGGGCTGACGAATGAGTACAACGCAAAAAATTCGAAGCGCAGGGTTCCGGTTGCCGCCCGATCGATTCTGGATGTTGTGGGGTGATCTGGCCGACAGCGCTGGAACCTTCCCTCCCGCAAGCTGAAAACCGGCATTTCCGCCTCTCAGATCCTCTTTTGCTCCCGAAAGGCGCCTGCTACAATAACAGGCGTCTTTCCGAACCTTTCTCATGGCAGACCCCCAACCGACACCCGCTGGAGGAAATCCTCCTCCCCGTCCCGGAGACCCCGTTCCCGACGGCGGACTTGATCCGACGCAGGTGTTTGCGGCTCCGCCGACGCCTCCCGCATCCGCAAAAGGCGGTGCAGCCGGTGGCACAGGTGCAGGCCAGGGTGACGATGCAGCCGTGCCGCAGGATTCCGGTCCGCCTCCGCCGCCTCCCGGTGCTCTCCCGGCTGACGATCAGCTCAAGGCGAAAGGCTATGACGATGAAGACATCCGGATTCTCAAGGAAGTGAAGGACTACCGCTTCGGCTCGATCACCGCGAAACTCGACAACGGCAAAATTGTCGTCCCCACACATCCCGAAACCACTTTCGACGCCAATAATTTCCTGACGCTCCTTCGCGGCAGCATTTCGCTCACTCGCGACGAGAAATGGCGCATCATTCAGGCGATTCCCAAACTCAGCCAGTTCCAGATCGACGAGCTCCAGAAAATCCTCGACGACGAGAAACGCAAGTTCAGCGAACTCAGCCCCAAGCACCTTCTGCAACTCATGAAACTCGAGCAGAAGCATGCCGAAGACTGGCGCGACCTGCAGTCGTTTATGGTCCAGAAGGATGCAAAGCAGCAGGAACAGGCGGCTGCGGATGATATCCGGAAGCAGTTGGGCCTTTGAACTCAGGATTCCGAGGTTTCCGAAGAGTCCGAGGACCAGATGGCGACGTTGTAGTGATGCTGGATGTTTGCTTGCTCCTTTTCCATCTAGTCCTTGGAAACCTCGGACTCTTCGGAATCTTATGCGTTCGCCTTGAAAATCACCACAGTAAGAAAACCCAATACAGCCAAAGCAACGCCTTTCCAGAACCCTTTGCCGATCGCGCTATGAACGGAACTCAAGAGAAGAAAAATAAACGTCAAAACCGTCACCTGCAGGATGGTTCCGGACTCGATCCATTCTTTGAGGATATCTAGATGGAACGGCAGATGACGCAGTTCCTGGTACGATCCGGCGACGTAGACGGCCGAGAGACACGCAAGAAGCCACCCGGCGTACAGGCGGAGCGTTTCGAGCAGGGGGTAGTACTGTGTGTCACTCATGCGTGGAGAGTATCACTGGGCGGCCTCTTCATACACCGATAACCCGTTGGCGATGAATTCCACCGCTGCCCGGAGTTCCTTGGGTCCGCTGATTTCAAAATGACGGTTGCCGGTCCACTGACGCGACGCGACGGTAAAGTCACCCTGGTCGACGGCAACGCCTTCGGAACCTTCCAGCGCACCGGAAACAAGATTGACCATGATGACGCCTTCACCCGCGTTTTCGATTGCATGATCCGCGATCTCCACATGCCAGAGATACGGCGACACGTTGGCACCGGACGACTGGAAGAACCAGTTGCGATGATACGGGATACAGAATCCGATATGACTGGTGCAGTATTTCTGGTTGAAATTTGCCGCATCAACTTTCACTTTGGCCATCGCGTTCACGGATGCGCTGACAGAGGGCGCGGCGCTTGCAGCAACGGAAGAAGCGGCAGCGGACGAAACTGGTGCTGCACTTGAAGCAGGAGCGGAACTTCGCGGAGCAGAGGATGAAACCACCGGACGCGCACTGGAGCTGGCTACCTCTTCTGCCTCAGCAGAGGAAGATGACTGCGATGACGACGAAACGGCTTCTTCGAGAATTTCGGGCATCAAAGAATCACCTGAACGCTCGATGCTTTCGACCGTCATGATGATTCCGCCTTCTTCGACAGTCGGACGGATTTCGCCCGTCACCGCCACCTGTGCGTCCAGGTAGTCATCGAGCGTGATCGCAGAACTCTCCAGAAGCATCTCCTGCCCGGACTCCGTCACCAGCCTGTGTGTTCCCTCCATATAGATGCCGATACCTGCTTTGCTGAGAGTCCCTTCTGCGGTGGCCATTCTCGCTGCAACTGATGAAGAACTTGATTCCACCGCTACGGGCACCAACGGCACCGCCGGCCGGGCGCACGATACAAGGACCGCGAGACCGACCAGCGATGATCCGAATGCAACTATGCCGTTGGTGGAGGAAAAACGTTTCATGAGAAAGAATTTCAGGACTTGAGCATTCCGTCGATGATCGACTGGAACGAGGTGACGGGAACAGCTCCAGAAATGTTTTCAAAAGCTTTCGTGTCGTTGTTCACGACAAAGTTCCCGGGAGTGCCCTGAACACCGGCCTCGATGCCTTCCTGCATCTGGTCCTGGACGTACTTGGTGTACTTGCCGCTGTCCAGACAGGACTTGAACTTCGCTTCATCCGCACCAAGTTCTTTGGCGAGAGCTGGCAGCTTATCCAGAGCAAAACCCGTGCCGCCTGCCGTACCGCGCTCGAAAATGGCATCGTGGAACTTCCAGAAGGCATCGTTCCCCGCAAGCTCGGCAACACATTCGGATGCCTCAGCTTCCTTCATTGCGTTCTGGTGGAAGCTCAGCGGAAAATGACGGAAAACAACGTTGATATCATCCTTGTACAGCGTCGAAAGCTGGGCCATCGTCGGTGCATGGCGCTTGCAGAACGGACACTCAAAATCCGAATATTCGATAACAGTCACTTTGGCCTTAGCATTGCCGCGAACGTGATCGCGCGCCGTGACCTCGGCCGGACCCTTGCCTGCGGGTGCGGGAGGAGTTGGAACGGCAGGAGGGGCCGGAGGCTGGATGGCAACGGGTTGTCCGCCCAATGCCGGCATGCCTGCGCCGCCAGAAAGGGAGTAACCGAGGACGATACCGATGAACAGCGTGGAAACGGCCAAACCGGCGAGAAGACCGACAAGAAAGCCGGTCCATGAGGGATTTTCAGTGTTCATAAGGGGGGATGAGGAAATAAACGGCACCAGAAGTGCCGGAGCATGATACAGAACCGTTCAGGCTCTTCATCCAAACTCATTTGACGGATATGACGAGCTGCAGCGGAGTGTCAGATTCCGGCCCCTTTTTGCGCGGCAGCATGGAGGAAATTGTCGACAACGCTCCGGGGGATCGACTTGTAGCGCGAAATAACCGGATTTTCCTCAATCCGGCCATCGGCGTAGACGATTTTCTGCTGCCAGACGATCTCGTTGCTCTTAAGATCCCGTCCATTGACCTGGATTGCCGGCGGTGCGTTTTTCGAGAAATACGGTCCGTCGAGCGTCGTCACCCGTCCATCCGGAGTGCCGTATACATTCACGGTCGCTTCGTCGCCCTCCACGTACGCCTGAATCAGCAGTGAGCCGGCCGTGTTATTCATGAATGTAAGATCCTGTTTGCCGATGTAAATGGTCGCGTCGATCCCGATGCCGTGTTTTTCGTAGTAGTGCACAAACAAGCTGTGGTTTGCGCGCTTGAGAATGGGGAAACCCGCGAGCAGCGCCGCACGGTACAGCGTTGTCGCCACCTGGCAGAGTCCGCCACCGGCGACCGGCCGCAGGATTCCGCCGTCGAAAATACCCAGGCCCATTTCCCATTCGGAGAACGATGCGCGGGAGAGGGCGCTGTTGATCGAAAACGGCTTTCCCGGGTCGACAACGGTGTTATGGAGGTACTCCGTGAGGCCTTTGTGGACATTCGCTTTCCGCCCGTAGCCCGATCCCTCAAAATTGGACCTCCCGGTCGACAGGAGAACCAGATCACCCAGATTGTTGCCGGTCGCGTTATGGATTTTGCCGGCGACAGTATGAAGGGGGATCAGCAGGGAAGCACTACCGGTGACCAGCGCATCACTGAGGCTTGCCGATACCCGGACAGGATCAAAATCGTATCCGGATTTTGCGATACCGTCGGTTTCCGCACGCCCGACTTTTTTATCGACGCTCGTTGAGTGCAGGGTCGCATCGGCCGGCAGACGGACACCGTCAGGAAGATGAATGCTGAGCTCTACAGCGAGGAGTGACGGATTGATGGTGGTCAGCATTCCCGCGGGCGTCACCTCAATCTCCATCCACACTGGATAGCGTTCGATTGTTGCGACAAAAGCGGGCACCGCGCTTCCGTCATCTGTCACAAAGTGAGTCGTGACGGAGGACGACAGGAGCATGCGCTGCTGTGTGACAGCATCCCGCAGCACCCCCAGATCCGGCACAAAACCGAACCTGTTGCCGATTCTCTTCTGCAATCGTTTGGCCGTACGGACAGACCGCGCTTCACCCTGCGTCGCAGCAACGTCGGCTTTTACTGTGTTGCGTGCGACACGGGTTCCCTGCAACGATGCCGAAGCAGAGCCCGACATTGCGACGATGCCGCCCACCACCATGGTGCACAGCAGCAAAAGGAAGGCGAGGGAATAGACTCCGGTGGCTCTGTTGATGTTTGTTCTCATGAGTGATGTTAAACGTATTATACAACATTTTAAATATATTACAAGTGTTCTCCGTATTTTCCCAATCTTCACTCGCCCCCATTGCCGGCGGCTGTATGCTTTGCTCGTTTTTGCCTTCCCCATACCCGCTGTGACACCTCCTGTTCCCTCATTCTTACAGAAATTCTCCGCCGGTAAGACGATCATCCTTATTACAACCGGTGTTGTCGGACTGGCGGCAGCAGGCTACGCGGCCGTGCTGACATTGCGCACGGTAGAGGAAGCCATCGTTTTTGCCCCGCAAACACAGTCGGGCACATTGGCCCCCGCCGTGTCGGCGCACACGCCTTCTGCAAATGCCACAGCAGTATCGCCAAAAGCAAAAATCACGCTGATCTTCAACCAGCCGATGGTGGCGCTCACGCAGGTACAGGGGGATGCGGCGCGAGCACAGTGGTCGGGCTGGCCGGTGACGATTTCGCCAAAACTCACAGGTTCCTGGCGCTGGCTGAGTACATATGCGGCACAGTTCACGCCCGAGAGAGGACTGAACCCCGGCACCCTCTATACAGTCTCCGTTCCGGCAGGAATCAAAACGGCGGACGGCCGCAAGACGCCGGAGGAATCCTCGTGGCGATTCGAAACCGAGCGTCCGGTTCTGACAGGGACCGATCCCGCGGAAGGGGATTCGCTTGCAGGCCCGTCGACAACGGTCACGCTGACGTTCAATCAGGAGATGAATCCCGAAAGTGTCGCGAACCATCTGCGTCTCATCAAAACAAAAAAGCGTTCGGAATCTGCAAAATCCGCGCAGCCGCTCTTTGACGCAAACGGCATGCCTGTTGTTCTTCCGCCGGTCATGAGCGGATCGGGGACTGCTCCGGCCGGTGAAGAAGTGACCATCAAATCCGTGCACTTTGGTTCCGTTGTTCAAGACGATTCCGGATCATCCGGCGGCAAGAAGGTGACGGACAAACGGACGATCGTTCTGGTACCAGAAAAACCGCTCGCACTGGACTCTTCGTACGCAGTCTTTCTCTCGGTAGGAACGCTGGGCACGTCAGGCGATCTCGGCATCAAACAGAACTATACGGTGAACTTTTCGACTGTCGGTCCGTTCAAGGTCACCTCAACGCAGTACCAGTACGGCGGCGTCACACTGCAGTTTTCCAGTCCGCTGCCGTCGGATCTGACAATGAAGGAGATTTCCCTGTCGCCGCCACTCGCCAAAGACGAACAACTGAACTTTTCGACAAACCTGTGGGAGGACAACCGCCAGCTGATCCTTAATCCTTCGGCTCTTGAACCC
>CAYGGB010000006.1:0-12906 GCA_964349295.1 uncultured Candidatus Peribacteria bacterium
CGGTTTATAAGTCCGGTGCTCTAACCAACTGAGCTACTGGCCCATTTGCCCGTCATCCTACTCCTGCAACGGCGGCATGCTCAATTCCGGTTATCCATGCATCATCTGCCACTCCCGGATGCCCTGCACGGGATAGATGAGCATCAGCACATTCAACGTCAGATTGTCGCGGAACATCCACAACATGAACAATTCGATCACGACCACGAGCGCCAGCGTCCACTCCCACGGCAACCGGTACGCAATCCAGAACCCGAGCAACGCAAACAGGACATCGCCAACCGAGTTGAAAATGCTGTCGCCGTAGTAATCGAGTGACGCCGTCGCCGCGCGGTACCGGTCGATGATCAGTGGAGAGTTTTCGAGGATCTCCCAGCCGGTTTCCAGCAGCAGTGCGATGACGAAGCACCAGTGCAGCGAGATCTTTTTGCGCAAAAACCAGAGCGCACCGAAAAAGAGAACGCCGTGCAGCAAATGCGACGCCGAGTAGGGATCGGCAAACAGCTGCGAGGTCTCGGTGCTCCAGGCACTTGAGGTCCAGAGACCGACCCCGCAGGCACAGAAGGGAATGCGGCCGATGCTGTACTCGATGCCCACGAGGACCGTCAGGATGACCACCGTGAAAAGAATCATGATTATCGTCGTTTGGGACCGCCACGGAGATATGTTGATCATCTGTGAAAAGAAAGCGCAATCATTCTATACTACCGGCATGAAAGCTTCAGATCTGTTCGTCCGGCAGCTCGAAAAAGAGGGCGTAAAGTACATTTTTGGCGTTCCGGGAGAGGAAAACCTCGATCTGGTCGAATCGCTGCGCACGTCGTCCATTCAGCTGATCATCACGCGTCACGAGCAGGTCGCCGGCTTCATGGCCGCCACGTACGGCCGTCTCACGGGCAAAGCGGGTGTGTGCCTCTCGACTCTCGGCCCCGGTGCCACAAACCTCGTCACCGCAGCCGCGTATGCGCAGCTGGGAGCGATGCCGATGCTGATGATCACCGGGCAGAAGCCGATCAAGCGCAGCAAGCAGGGCCAATTCCAGATCGTCGACATCGTTCAGATGATGAAACCGTTGACGAAGTTTTCGCGGACGGTCATCAACGGCGACGGAATACCGGCTACCCTCCGCGAAGCATTCCGTCTGGCGCAGGAGGAACGACCAGGAGCAGTGCATATCGAACTGCCCGAGGACATCGCGCGTGAGGAGACGACGAAGCAAGTGATCCCGCCGCATCAGGTCCATCCGTTCCAGGCATCTGATGCAGAGATTGCTGCTGCGGCAAAACGAATTGAGAGCGCGAAGATGCCGCTGCTTCTGATCGGTGCCAGTGCAAACCGCAGACCGATCGGACCGGAACTGGAAGCATTCATCAAAAAAACCGGCATCTATTTTTTCAACACGCAAATGGGCAAGGGCGTGATTGATGAATCGCACCCGAATTTTCTCGGCACTGCAGCGCTCACCGCAAACGATTACCTGCACTGCGCCGTCGATCGTGCGGATCTGATCATCAATGTGGGGCACGATGTGATCGAGAAGCCGCCGTTCATCATGGAAGACGGCGGAAAAGAAGTGATTCATCTCAACTTCACACCCGCGCAGATCGACCAAATTTACTTTCCGCAGTACGAGGTGACGGGGCATATCGCGTCGTCCCTGCACCGGCTGACCGGAATGATCCAGCCACAGACATTTTGGGATTTTGGCTACTACAAGAGGATCCGCGAGCATCTCAGCAAACAGCTGTCCGAAAAGGGCACTGATAACCGGTTCCCGCTGGTGCCACAAAGAATCGTCGCAGACGTGCGTGCAGCGATGCCCCGCGACGGCATCCTGTCGCTCGACAACGGCATGTACAAGATCTGGTTTGCGCGCAATTACAAAGCATTCAGTCCCAACACGTTGCTGCTTGATAATGCGCTCGCCACGATGGGTGCGGGCCTGCCCGGCGCGATGGCCGCAAACATGCTGTATCCCGGCCGCGCGATCGTCAGCATCTGCGGCGACGGCGGATTCATGATGAACCTGCAGGATCTGGAGACCGCCGTCCGGCTCAAACTGAACATGACGATTGTACTTCTTCGCGACGACGGCTACGGCATGATCCGCTGGAAGCAGGAAGACATGGGACTCAAGGATTTCGGCCTGAGCTTCGGCAATCCGGACTTCATCAAGCTCGTCGAAAGTTTCGGCGTTGCCGGTCACCGCATCGGATCTGCAGGCGAACTGCAGCCGTTGCTGAAAAAATGCCTCGCAACAAAAGGCATTCATCTGATCGATGTGCCGATCGACTATTCCGAGAATCACGCGGTCCTCACGCTCGAGCTCAAGGCGAAAACCTGTATACTCTGACGCTGCCATGCCCACACGACCTCTTTACCTCGCCGGCACGTTTCAAGAGACCGGAACCACGCTCGACGTGATCCATCCGTTTGACGGCAAAGTCGTCGCGACGGTCGCCCAGGCGGGGAAGACGCACATTGACCGCGCACTCGACGCTGCAGTCCGGTCACTGACGGAAACGCGCGCGATGGAACCGCACCAGCGCAAAGCCGTCCTCGATCACATCGCACACCGCCTGACCGAACGCGCGGAGGAATTTGCGAAGACCCTGACGCTCGAGAACGGAAAGACGATCAAAGAATCCCGCGGAGAGGTGCAAAGGGCGATCTCGACCTTCGCGTTTGCCGCAAGCGAGGCCTGGATGACGAAAGGCGAGTCGTTTGATGGTGGAATTACGGCTGCAGCAAGCGGAAGACGCATACTCGTCCGGCAGTTCCCGATCGGAGTCGTCGTCGGCATCGCACCGTTCAACTTCCCACTGAATCTGGCTGCCCACAAGATCGCACCGGCGATTGCGGCCGGCTGTCCGATCGTCCTCAAGCCTGCGACCAAGACGCCGCTATCCTGCCTGCTGCTGAGTGAGATTATCGCCGAGACGCAGTGGCCCAAAGGCGCCTTCAGCTGCCTGCCATGCGACCGCGAGGCCGGACAGATGCTGGTGGAGGACGAACGCGTCAAACTGCTCTCGTTCACCGGATCACCGTCCGTCGGATGGAAAATGAAGCGCGACGCCGGCAAAAAGAAAGTCGTCCTGGAACTCGGTGGCAATGCCGGTCTGATCATCGACAACAACGTCCAGGACTGGGACTGGCTGATCAGCCGCGCCGTGATGGGCGCGTTCTACCAGTGCGGACAGTCCTGCATCTCGGTCCAGCGTATTTTCTGTCACGAGGCCGTGTACGACGAATTCAAAAAAAGATTTGTTGCCGCTCTTCAGAAAATCCGTGTCGGTGATCCGATGAGTGAAGAGACAGACATGGGCCCGATCATCGATGCCGCGAATGCGAAGCGCATCAACGAGTGGGTCGACGAAGCCGTTACCCGCGGCGCTACAGTCATCACCGGCAAAAACACCGGTGGCACCATGTTCACGCCGATTCTTGTGGAAAGTGTTGATGCGTCAGCGAAACTTTCAAAAGAAGAGGCGTTCGGCCCTGTTGTCACGCTCGAGTGCGTCAGCTCGGTCACCGAAGCTATCACAAAGGTCAATGACTCGGTCTTCGGACTGCAGTGCGGCCTGTTCTCCAATGACTTCCAGACGATCCAGTACGCCTTCAACGTGCTGGAGGTCGGCGGACTTGTGGTCAACGATGTACCGTCCTTCCGCGTCGATCACATGCCCTACGGCGGTATCAAAGACTCCGGACTGGGCCGGGAGGGGATCCGCTACGCAATGAAAGACATGCTGGAGGAAAAAGTCATGGTCTACTTCTCGCCCTGGAACACGAAAAAATAAGCAGGAACATCCGACAAGTTCGGATCATTACGCGGCTGCTTTCTCCGTCTTGGCAAGCTTTGCCTTGACCTCCTCGCGAGCCACGCTGATCTGTAGAGGATAGGTGGAGTCACCGATTTCGACCTGCACCGTCATATTACCGGTCGACTTTATCGGATCAGCGATCTGGATCTTGTCTGCTGCAACGGTGACGGCGTGCTGTGCGAAAAGCGCCTCGCTGATTTCCTTTGCGGAGATCGCAGCGTAGAGCTTACCGGTCGCCGCGACTTTTCTCTGGAAGTTCACAATTTTGCCTGTGAGCAATCCTGCGGCTTCGAGCTGCACTTTGCGGTCGTTCTCGCGCTCGTTTGCACGACGCTTGATCTCGTCGGCATAGCGCTTGCGAACAGTAGGCGTTGCAACGAGCGCCTTGCGTTCTGGCAGCAGACAGTTGAGGGCAAAACCGTCTCCAACGACGATAATGTCATTCTGCTTACCGATGCCGGTAATGTCCTGGAGGAGGAGGAGTTCCATTGGTGGTAGCGTGGACGTCATCGTGGGCTTTGGTTGTTCCAGAGCCGGAAAATTGTACGCGTCCGAGGATAGGACGTCAATGGTTGGCAGGTCTGTCAGGATTCCACTTGCGTACATGCAAAGAGTATTGGATTGTCATTCCGAGTAGCTCGTTTTGGAAAAACGAGCGTATCGAGGAATGACAAGGGATTACAATAAACTCGGCAGCCAGCCAAAAATTGAGCCCCATCCGAGACCAGGCTTAAAGATGCGTTCACGCTTCACATACCACTTATAGAGCGTCAGAAACCTGTCGCTGTGGAGGGAGAGCGACCCGAGCTCGATACCGAAAATTTCCTGGCGATGCGCAAAAATATAGACGGGGGAGTAGAGGAAAATCGCCGGGGCATCCTGCTTGAGAATGTCCTGCAGCGCTGCCAGAGCCTCCTGACGTTCTTTTTCGTCGGTCGTCCTGCGGATCGTCACGAGCTGCTGGTCGGCTTTGAACGAGGAATACTGCGAAAGGTTATAGGCATCCTGCCGCAGGTCTTTGTCCTGACCCGTCACATGCTGCACACCACTGGTGTGCCAGTACGGATAACTGTCGAGATTGTCGAGCAGCGACTGACCAAACAGCACGGCATCGTAATCGCGGCGGAGCATGCGGTCCTGGAACAGCTGCGGAGGTGCAACATCGACTGTCACCGACACGCCGAGCTTGGCCCATTGTCGTTTGATCTCTTCCGCAACAACGGCATACGAGACAGGAGCGTCACTGGTAAGAATACGGATCGACAGTGCCTCGTTCTTCTCATTCACACGGATACTCACCGGGTCCGATGTGGTCCGCAGGCGCAACATGCCATGATCGGTCGTCAGCTGCCCGATGGTTATTTTGGCCGATGAATTGCTGCCGGCAGAGGACGAGTTTTTCGATTGCTGATACAGGGCCACCAGACGCTGCTCTTCCACCGCCCGGTCGTATTCCCGCTTGTCCTTTGCACCGAACACATAAAATGAGTCGACGATGCGCTGGGGTTTGCCGGCAACGATCTTGATGAGATTCTCGCCGGCGGTGATCGCGCCGCTTCCGCTGATCATCGGCAGCCCGAGCAGCCACTGGCCGCTGCCAACACCGTGATGCCCAATCTGCAGGCTGTTGATCAGTGCATTGGGCGGCATCGGGGGCATGGATCCCGAGAGCGTCAGCGTCTTTCCTTTCTCCAGCAGAACGACGCGCGGCGGATGAACAAGACCGGCACGGTTGGCGTCTTCCTGCTCTAGCACGCGCTGCAGACGGTATCGCTCCGGAAGATTCCATCGCGAGGCGACAAGCGCCCCCTGCGCGGCATCCGGATCGAATTTATAGCGCCAGTCTGATGTATTGAGCTCAAGGAGGGGAGTGTCGACGAGTACCGATTCGTGTACGGCATCCGCGATCGCCTGCTTGTTGGTGCCCTGCTGCAGCCCGATACGCAGCTTCTGGTCCTGCAGTTTGACACGGTCAAGATTGAAGAAAATCGCCACATACTGCGGTAGCGAATATGTGAGCGGTGTAAAGCGCCGGGGAATGATCGGCTGGCCGTCCTCATTGCGGGGAACGAGCCGGACGCCCTCGATGTTGCCGAGATCCGAGAGCAGGGACGAATAATCCTGGAAGATACGGAACACAATGCGATCGAGGCGCTGCACAGGCGGAAGCGTCCGCATCCAGCGTTCCAGCGTTACTTCGGTGCTCAGGTCGGTACGGACAATGGAACGGACCTTGTACGGACCTGCGCCCACCGGGGCATATCCGAAATCGATGGTCTCATCGAGTTTGCCTGCAGAAATTCCTTCAAATGAGAGCTTGGGAAGAAGCCCGAGTGTCAGATTGCTCGGAAAAAAGCTGTACGGATCATCGAGCGTGAACCGCACTGTCCGGTCGTCGATCTTGTCGATATGGACGCCCCGGAAGTTCTGGCGGAGCAATGCATTGGGAAATGCCGGATCCTGTGCCATCTGGAACGTGAACACCACGTCATCGGCCGTTACCGGATGCGGTGCGTCGGGCGTGGAATCGTGCCAAAACAGATTTTCTTTGAGCGTCAGCGTGTAGACCTTCGCATCCGTGCTGGTCCTGATGGTCGCAAGGTCCTCCTCGATCTTTTTTGTCTGCGGGTTGTACCGGAGCAATCCCGAAAACACGAGCGACACGATATCGCGGTTGACGTCGTTCTGGACGATGAACCACGGATTGAGCGGCAGAAGCTCGCCGACTGTCCCCTCGATGTA
Source organism: uncultured Candidatus Peribacteria bacterium (assembly GCA_964349295.1). Classification (GTDB taxonomy): domain Bacteria; phylum Patescibacteriota; class Gracilibacteria; order Peribacterales; family Peribacteraceae; genus JABFSS01. The sequence goes on from CAYGGB010000006.1 coordinate 6,567, forward strand.
CGTGCCGCCGCTCGCGGGGACGAGAAGAGTGTTTCGCAGATAGAAAAGCCTCAGCAGCCCTGCCGTACTGAGGAGCAGAAGGACGATGAGCCCCGAGAGGATCCACCTCTCAAAGCGCGTCATCGCAGAGAGAAGCTGCAGGATGCGCCGCATGAAGAATGGGGTTTACGAAGGCAGATACCAGAGCAGCACCGCAATGGCGAAAAATGCGATGGCAAGGATGATCGTCAACTTGTAGATGACTTTCTCCGCGCCGCGGCGTTGCACATAGACGGCGCCACCACCTCCGAACGTCTGGGAAAGTCCGGAGACCCTGTGTTGCACGAGAATACACAGGGACAGCAGGATCCCGACGACGATTTCGATGAGGAGGAAGAGACTAGTCATAGCCGGGAGAGTGTACTCTCGAAAAACAGGTTTGCCAATCGTCGTAAATGGCTGTGCCATGCGACGAAACATTGATCAGTGGCTTTGCCAACCGTAGCAGGAGGACATACTTGTTCGTGAAACGGCCGCCCACCTCCGCTCTGGCTACGGTGGGCAACCTCCTGCGGAGGTTGGTGGGCGGTACAGGATTCGAACCTGTGACCTACGAGGTGTAAGCTCGTCGCTCTAACCAGCTGAGCTAACCGCCCGCACGCGTATGCTCGGTCATTCCGGAAGAATGATCAAGATCATCAGCAACGGGGGAAAGACATCTGTTATCTCGATGAGGACGACGAATACTCCGACGCCGACGGCCATGGCAGTACCGACCGGCCGCTGCGGGTGGCCAGCTGGAGCATGAGATCGTTTTTGATGAACGTCATGAGTTCGGTATCACCTGCGGTCGCAGTCAGTTCCAATGCGTTCCTGAGATCCTGCCCCACGCACCAGTGCCGGGTACCTCCCCAGGTCGACGGTTCAATCCAGGAATATCCGCGGAATTTGCTTGTCCCCAGACTGACTGTTTCAATCCGGCCCTGCGATTGTTCCAGATTTGAACCTCCCCAGGCCTTAAGCGCGCGAATGCGGACAAATCCATAGGCGCAATCGTTGCGGGGAATGATTTTGAGATGGACGGTACTCACATGGATTCCGTCGGCATGCTTCTTTTGCATGGTCAGCTCCGTGGGATCCTGTTTCACCGTCCACGTTCCCGGCAGCCAGATCTGCCGGTCAACGAACGTGCCTTTCGTCGACGCACGGGACATGGCAGTCGTTGCCCCGATTCTCCGCTTGCCATAGGCCGAAACAGAGAGGGGAAGCAGGAGAGTGAGAAGGCTGAGAGCGAGAAGTGTTTTACGCATAGGCCTCGAATTTACTGGAAGAACGGCCACGGACGCAAAAAATCCCATGGTTATTTTGAAATAGTCACGCCGGATAGATTAAGACAAGACAAGAAGGGATCAGCCCTGTAATGCCCTGAAGATCTCCTGCATGAGCGCGACGATCGTGGAGAAGTTCAGCTCGAACGGAATATCGAGAAGCCGGGAAATCCACGAGACTGCGAAGAAAGCGATAAACGTGACAAACAGTCCGATGATCGCGAAGCGGATCGTATGAACGGCTTTCTTGATCTTCTCCTCATTGCCCGCAGACAGGATAAACGTGATGCCTCCCACAATGATAAAAACGAGGCACAGCAGCGACGCGGTGATCAGTGCCAACGCGATAAATGTGGCAAAAAGGTCCATGATACTGCCGGTTTCAAGAAGATCGCGGATCATACGGATGTGGGGGAGTGGAGAGAATTCTCGGGTTCGAGAATCTTGATATTTATGCGCTGGTTTGCGTTGCCGCCGATCACGCGGATGAGGGTGCGGAGCGCCTTGACCGTCTGGCCGCCCTTTCCGATCAGCTTGCCCATGTCGCGCTCGCTCACGCGGACCGTCAAAAGAATCCCGAGATCATCGGTGCGTCCGTCAATACTCAGTTCCTCGCGATCATCGACGAGAGATTCGAGAACAAAACGGAGGAAATCGAGGCCGGGAATCGTGTTGGTCGGCTCAGTCGTCACGGTTGGAGACTACCAGAGTCCGCAACTTTTGTGAAGGATTTCTTTTCCTTGAGGACTCCGAGGTAACCGAAGTAACCGAGGATAAGTACCTGAGGATTGAGGAAATACTTCCTTTAATTTCCTATTTTCTAAAAAACGAATCCTCGGTTTCCTCGGACTTCTCGGTTACTTCGGTTTCTTTCGTCACGCCGCCTTCACCTCCTCCGCCTTCGGTTCCTCCTTTGGAGCCTCAGCCGTCACTTCCGCGGCAGGCGCTGGTGCGGCAGCCGGAACCTCTGCCGGTGCGCTCTTCGACTTCTGTTTGGAGTACCGCTTGATGAACTTGTCCATACCGTCAAGACCGGCCTTCCGGAGGAGACGGGCAACGGTGTCGCTCGGGGTTGCGCCTTTCGAGACCCACTCCTTGATGCGATCAGCCTTGAATTCAAACACAGGATTCTCGCGCGCGGGCAGGTAGTGACCGACGAGTTCGAGCGACTTTCCCTTCACCGGGCGGGCCTTTTCGGCAACCACAAGGCGGTACGTGGGGAGATTTTCGCGGCCGGTGCGCTGGAGACGGATGACGAGCATTGGCGAGGAAGTGTAGAGAAAGCGCAGAAGTGGTGCAAGGGATCTTTGCGAGGAGGATTCCAAGGAGTCCGATGAGTCCAAGGACGAGAACCTGGCCATAGTTCAAATTCTTCCACTATTTTCCTATTCGCGCGCCAACTGGTCCTCGGAATCCTTGGAATCTCTGGACTCTTCCTGCCGTCACCTCGACCTCATCATCCTCACCTCCCGCACCTTCGATCCCTTGCACTCCCGCAGCAGAAATTCCTTCAATCCCTCCAGGAACGGCAGACACTCCTGCGCTGCAATGGAGTGGGATGCGGAAATCGTCAGGACGCCGTCTTTGAGACTGTCGACGTGCAACTGATCGATGCAGTGGGGGAGTGCGGCTTTGAGCCAGTCGTGTGCTTTGTGCGTTGCGAGAGCGGCCGTGGCGTGAGCATGAAGCCCCCGCCGATGGAGGACTTTTGGGAGAATGGAGGAGAGAGAGTCCATGGTTTCAGAGTACACGTATTATTTACTTTCTTCTTTTCAAAGAAAGTACATCTGAAACACGCCTTATGACCTGATCACGTGAGTCAACAATGAACGTATCTCCACAGAAACTGAAAAACTTCAATAAACCACTTTCTTCAAATTGAATAAAACTCGCATTCCTCGAGCTATCTACTCGGACAACATTTTTCATATCGTAACCCAATGCTGTGCAGACTTTATCAAGGGGCACATCTACAATGTCAATTTTCTTAACCTCACTGACCGATGCTTCCTGATGGCGAATTTTCTCACGCATGAGTGCATCATAGAACTTTCTGCAATACGCGCAATGTTTCACCTGCCACGTCCTCCCACGTCCTCATCGTCCCGATCTCCGACGGCTGTGGCGGCTCACGAAGCGCTTCCGACAGAGCTTCGACTGTTGGTTCAACGATATGTGATCCTGACGGAGCGATCTCCGGCAATGACCCACAGTCAGTCACAATGACCGGACAGCCGGATGCCTGTGCTTCGACAACCGGCAACCCGAACCCTTCATACAGCGACGGCGTGACGAAGGCGGCAGCGAAGTAATAGAGACATGACAGATCCGCGCTCGGGACGTCGCGCAGGACTCTGATTCCGTCGCAGAGCTTCAACGAATCAACTTCTTTTCCGCCCGTCACAAGCACCAGTTCCGTCTCCGTCGATTCCAGTGACCGGTATGCGTCGACCAGCATCTGCACGTTCTTGTGTTCTTTCGCGTTGCCGACGTAGATGAAGAACGGCTTTCCCAGAGAATATTTTTTGAGGATCGGAGCGCATGCCGCCGCGGATTTCCGGATGAATTCACCGGACGCCGCCTCGTGGATCACCGTGATTTTCTTTGCGTACTTTGAGCCATACTCGCGGACGATCTCATCTTTCGTGAACGCACTCACGGCGATCAGCGCACGCGATTTCTTCACGGTACGGTTCATCAGCAGACGATATGCTCTTTGCTTCATCGGCGATGCCTGGTTGGGATAGCGATGCAGGATCAGGTCATGAATCGTGGCGACGAACGGGACGGGGCAGAGGAAGGGAACGTTGAAATGCGGAGAGAAGAGGAGATCGATTCTGGAACGTTTGATTGCGAGGGGGAATTTGATTTGTTCGGACAGCGAATAATGTTTCGAGTGAGTGGTGAGTAGTGAGTAGTGAGTAAGAGAGGTTTTCGGAAGCCACGCGTGATCGCTGTCATTCACAAATAAGGCGTACTGAACAGGATCAGAACGTTTTAGCAGATGCGTGACGATCTCGCGTGTGTAGCGGCCGAGACCTGACTGGGTTGAAGCGAAGCGGCAATCGATGCCAATCGTCATCATATGAGGCATGATAGCGGCATGAATGTGAAAGATGCCTTGCGTGGATCGGGCCTTCCTTCTGCGGATGCAGAGGTGCTTTTGGCCCGGGCGCTCAACCGGGACAGAGCCTGGCTTCTGGCACACGGAGATGAACTGATCGCCGGAGACCAGTGGACGCTGTTCATGCAATGGGTCGAGCGGCGGCGAAAGCACGAACCGGTCGCGTACATCACCGGCGTGCAGGAGTTTTACGGTCGGCCATTCACCGTGGACAAGCGTGTGCTGATTCCTCGCCCGGCAACGGAGGGGATCGTGACGCGGGCGTTACAGTTTCTGAAGGACGGTCAGGATGCGACGGATGATGTGGATGAGGGCATCATTGTCATTTCCAAAAAAATTTCCCAACGCGGGTCTTCGACCCGCAACTTCTCGGATTTTTCAACGATTGTTGATGTAGGGACCGGCAGCGGCTGCATCGGTATCACGCTTGCCCTGGAACGACCAGATTTGAAGATTATTGCGACGGATATTTCATCAGAAGCGCTGGATGTGGCACGGATGAATGCGGAACGTCATGGTATGGCAGATCGCATTGAATTCAGACAGGGTGACGGGCTCGGACCGGTGATGTACCTTGCGGAGCCGTTTCTACTCGTCAGCAATCCGCCGTACATTCCTTCGGGAAATGACATCATGAAGGATGTGAAAGATTTTGAGCCGCATGTGGCGCTGTTTGGAGGAATAAAAGGAGATGAAGTACGGAACAGGTTGATTTTGGCTGCGGAGGGTCATCCTTTTTGTGTGGGGTATGTTTTTGAAGGTCATCGGGAGTAGCGCGTTACTTCGTTTCTTCGTTACTTCGTCAAACCTTCATTCGGTTCGACGAAGACACGAAGTTACGAGCGCGTTCGTCGTCTTCGTGGTACATTTCTCCCGTGAAGGACTTCATTTCTTCCCTCGGCCCCGTCTGCGCCGTCATGGGCGCCCAATGGGGGGATGAGGGGAAGGGAAAAGCGATTGATATCCTCACGGAGCATTTTGACGTGGTGGCTCGCGCGTGCGGCGGTGCCAACGCGGGACACACGATTGTCGTGAAAGGGAAGAAACACGTCTTCCGGCTGGTGCCGTCAGGTTGCCTGCACAAGCACGTGCAGATTTACCTCGGCTCCGGCATGGTGATTCATTTGCCGACTTTGCTTGAGGAGATCGGACTGCTGAAAGATGCTGGCATCGACATTCTCGATCGTCTTCACATTGCATCGAACGCACACATCGTTTTTGAATTCCACAAAGAGATCGATGGTGCACTCGAAGAACGACGCGGCAAGAACGCCATCGGAACGACAAAACGCGGCATCGGTCCGGCGTATACCGACAAAGTGGCGCGATCGGGTCTCCGCATGGAATCCCTGAAATCACCTGCAGATGATGTCCGCACGTGGCTGAAGGAAAAGTCTGTCATGGTCAAAGACATGTACGAAGTCACAATCAAGGTTGATGAGGAATTCCGGTTATTCGACGAAGCGCGGAAAGTTCTCGCCACCAGCATCGTCACAAATGGTCCTGAACTGCTGGATACGTGGCGGCACGCGAAGAAGAAGATCCTGATTGAAGGCGCGCAGGCCACACTGCTCGATATTGATTACGGCAGCTATCCGCATGTGACCAGCAGCCAGACGACGCTTGCCGGGGCGCTGCAGGGACTGGGATTGCCTCCGAACTGCGTGACCTCCTGCATCGGCGTCGCGAAAGTTTATTGCACGCGCGTTGGCGGAGGTCCATTCCCCACCGAAGCGGATGATGAGACGGCGACGCGCCTGCGTGACAGGGGAGGGGAGTACGGCTCCGTGACAAAGCGACCCCGCCGCTGCGGATGGCTCTCGCTTCCGGATCTGAAATTCTGCGCGATGATCAACGGCTTCGACTGCTGGAACATCACCAAGCTCGACGTTGTCGATACCGAAGAGGT
>CAYGGB010000007.1:0-12368 GCA_964349295.1 uncultured Candidatus Peribacteria bacterium
AAGGTGCAGGCATTCGCGTATTTCCTTTACCACAGCCAAAAACTCAAGGACGATGCCAAGAAGCGCCTGCGCGCGATCGTCGAAGCCTGCGAACTCGGCTCCGGCTTTCAGGTCGCCATGCGCGATCTGGAAATCCGCGGCGCCGGAGAAATTCTCGGCGCCAGCCAGTCGGGCACGATGCAGACCGTCGGCGTCAGTCACTATCTCCGGCTTCTGAAGAACGCGGTCGAGGAGCTCCGTCATGGCGGGCATGAGGAGGCTGAGGAAGAGATGACAGTCGAGATCCAGCTCCCGGTCGAAGCGCTGATCCCGTCGCACTACATCACGGACAATGAGGAGAAGATCAGCATCTACCAGAAACTCGCGGGCAGCGAGGACGAATCTATTTTGAAAGAATTCGAAGTCGATCTCCGCGAGGAATTCGGCGAGATGCCGGAGCAGGTCAAAACGCTCTTCAAAATTCTCCGCCTCCGCATGGCATGCCGGCGCTCCGGAGTCACGCGCGTGAAGTCCGAAGATGAAAGCCGGAGTCGGATGGTCGTGCTGATGCTGAGCGCGCGCGTCACCGCCAAAGAAATCATGCAGCTGCTGCAGCATAATCCGCAGTGGAAAATCAGCGGATCGTCACTCCGGATTCCTGAGTCGGCTTTATTGAAAAAGGCGGAAAAGGGTGATTGGTTGCAGGAATTGACGGAGGAGGTGGCGATGTTGCAGAGGAAGAAAGATAAGGCGGTGGCCAAAAAAGAAGTCAAAGAAGACGAACAATAAAGACTCGTGGATCAGCGGGATGTTTCAACAAACAAATACCGATCATGCCATTTGTTTATAGATCCCACCCTTCTTTGTCGTAATTTTCGATCTAAGGCAGCGACTATATGTGTAATAGTATCCCGATCCGAGGATTGATCTTGAGAAAAAGGGTCCAAAATTCTAGTGAAATCCACCTTATCAATATATTCACGGTCATTAAGTAATATTTGAAAAAAGGTCCCTTCTGCTTCTGTTAATTCCAATTCGGGGATATTAATCAATGGTGTTAACGGAGTGGGTAAATTTGTATCCATTCCATGCTCATCCTCATATCGTTGAAGATAATTTTCAATCATGACATTAATCTGCTCTATTTGTTCATCAGAAGCCTCCAAATTTCTTTCCCATTTTCTTTCCCACGATCTTTGAAGACGCAAAAGTGCACGGATGGATATTAAGCCGCGCTCCTGCGAAACCTCAGCAATTCGGATTTCCTCGTCAGCTGTTTTCCCTGACCAAGGATAAAATTCGAGGCCAAACGTTGTTCGGCAATTGAGTATTGCCTGCCTAATGAATTCATCATTCTCTCCATATATTTTCGCGCCCATAAGTAAGAGTTCGTATTCTTTTTGAAGAAGAATTAAATCAAACCCAAGAGCATATAAAAGCTGGTGTAATCGTTCCCGCATAGGCGATCGTGACCTTGGATCGGCCACTGTCAGCCAATCTTGAGATGTGGGGAAATCCTCCAATATGCGATCGCGCCAATCCCGCCGAGGATTTTCGAATGGAACATGGACATATAAAGGAAAATGCCTGTACTCGCCCACCGCAGAACGCGCTTGATTATTCCCAAGTCCGTAAACTAACTGAGCCCAATGCACCTGCATTTCTCGCTCATTCCTCATTTTAGTTGGAGTCAATTGATGTGCGATATCAATGAATGATTGGTCCCCAATCATTACTTCGTATAATTGTTCAGGGGCAAGATTCAGCCATTCTTCGGCGGAAAACTGCAGGCAGATTTCTCTTCGCGCAGTTTCCAGTGAGCGGACATCGATTTTTCGTGGAACAATAATTCGTCGACCATAATGAGGATGATTCCGTGAAGGAATCCAAGTGTCTCCCAAAAGATCCTCAATAGCATCACGTGTCCATTGCTCCAAGCTCATTCCGGTTATTTTTCTTATACCCGATAGTTGATCTAGGTCGCTTTTGCGAAGGTTTTCATATGCTTCAATGCCCTGAGGAATAATGCTCACTCGCGCCGCCTCACCGGTATAATTACATGCAACTATTTCTCTGCCACCCTCATTGTCCCAATTGAGACTTGGTATCTCGATAGAGGTATAGCTTGCTTGGCGCATCATGCCAGGCATTCGAATGCCATCTCGCATAATGAGGTCATTTACAAAAATTCCGTGGCGCTGCAACTCTGCTATAAGACTCTGAATCCGGGGAGTAAATCTTGATGTATTCCACTCGCCATCTCCATTACCAGCTTGAGGTCCTTCTCCATTTGTTGGCACTAAAACATTACCGCGCCGTTCGTAGAGAATGCCAAGCATTCTGGCAATTTCCTCGGGACTTTCAGTGGTACTTAATAACACCGAAAATCTTTCCTGTAACCGCTCCAGCATTGAACTTACTCGAATGATCTCAGCATTGGGGCCATTGGCCCGATGCGCAATATATTCTTCAAGCTCCGAGGAAATACTGCTTCCTTCCGCATAACCAGCAATGCTTGTTAGCCATTGATCCAGGCGAATCATCAAATTCCATACGTGCTGATAGGCATCTTCACTTCCCGCATATCTTCCAATTGCCTCCAGTGTTTCCGAGAGTCGCTGACGATAGCCCTCTAAATGAGCTTCGGACAATTCTGGTGGTCTGTTCATATTATCTTTATAAATCTTTTATTTATATAAGTCAAATCACTGGTGCGTCTACAGAAAACTGCTTACTGGATCATTCTGACAGATGCCCCCTTTTCAGCATGGAGGATCTTGTGCAGCTTCTGCCCCACAAAATGCGCTGCCGCCCCGTCATCAATCGCAATCCCCGGACCGATCTCCCCAGATTTCAGCATTTTCCTGTACGACGGCTTCCGGTCCTTCTCACCGGACCAGTGCGGGCAGCAGCTGCCCTTCAGAAATCCGAGGCATTTCATCGGCTTCAGCGATCCTGCCCACGAATCAGTCACACCCTCCTCGAACCAGCAGATCGCACCGGCGCTGACGCCGCTCATCACGATCCCCTTTTCCCACGCTTCGCGGAGAATTCCGTCGATTCCCCAGTCACGCCAGACGGCGAGCATGCTTTTGGTGTTTCCTCCGCCGACGAAGATCGCGTCCTGATTCAGGATGGTCTTTCGGAGATCCGGCGTTCGCTCAAACAGTGGTAGATGCGATGGGCGGCAGTCGAGGCGCAGGAACGTTTCATAAAAGCGCGTGACGTATCGCGGGCTGTCCCCTGTCGCGGTGCCGATGAAGAGGATGCGCGGGCTTGCAGGTCGAAGACTTGCGGTGGCCTGCTGCAAAATATACCTCTCGAAGAACGGATCTTCATCCGGCCCCGCGAAGGCTGCCCCGCCGATGGCGATGATCTGCGGCTGTTTCATCAGGCCCGATTTTATGCTAGAATACGGAGAAATACATATTTATGTCCGCAACTCCTCCCGCCCCTCCGGCGCCGCCAAAACTCCCCACCGGGCGTGAATTGTATGACGCGCTGATGGCACACATCGAACCGGAACTGACGACCGTCGGCAGCAAATTAATCGAGGCACAGTACAAGAGCGAATCAGCGGCGAATCACAAGGCGCGGATGCAAAAGTACGCGCTCGCATTCGAGCGCTGCGAAAAAGCCTACCAGGAATACATGCTGACGCTCGACGCACAGGTGAATCGGTACCGCCGCGAGGCATTCGGTCATGCGGAGCTGGAGGATCGTGGCGAGGAGAATGCCTTTCTCGATCAGCTCGGCACTCTTTTCCATCAGGCAATATGAATGCATTCAATGCCCCCCAAGGGGAGGAAAATCCCATGATCGAGGCGTTGCAGCCTGCGGAGACGGTCACGCCGCATGCCGAGGTGACCAATGAAAATCTCGCGTCGAAAATTGACGGGTGCGTCAGTCGTTTTGGGAAAGGCCTCGAAGCACGTACTCAGAAAATAGAGTCGATTCCGCACCAGGTGGAGAAAGTTAAAAAAAGCGCGGGATTGGCCAATGGCAACTTCGCCGCCGAAGTCGCAGCCGCCGCGGTTCCCGGAGGCGTGCTTCTGCCGGAGCCGAAGTGAAGTGTCCTGTACTGGAACGAAAAGCCAAAATCTGTTAGACTGTCCCGATACTTACACACAAACAATTATGACGGTCGGAAACCTCCAGGACGCACTCTTCATGGATGTCGCGGGCTACAGCCTGTCCGCTGCGGGCAAGGCGATGATCGGTCGCGAGGCAGATCCGGCTCTCACGTACGGTGAATGCACTCCTGAGTCGGTCGAGCATCTTTTATCGATCACGGATGCGAAGCCCGGCGAGGTCTTCTACGACCTTGGTTCCGGCACCGGAAAAATGGTTGTCTACGCCGCATTTCTCGTCCCACTCAAGAAATCTGTCGGCGTGGAACTTCTGCCTGAATTGCATGATGCCGCCAAAATGGTCGGTGACCGGTATATTTCTGAGATTCAGCCGCAACTCGAGGACATGCGCCGAGAAACGGCGCTCTGTTATCAATTGGGTGATATTTTCGATACCGACCTCAGCGACGCCGATATCGTTGTAAGCCACTGTTGCACGTGTTTCGATGATGCGCTGATGCAGAAACTGAGCGACAAGCTCGAGGCCTGCAAGCCCGGTACACGCATTGTGACCATCACGCGCGGTCTCTCCTCTCCCGCTTTTGAATCCGTGTCCGTCACGCCCGTGCAGATGGGCTGGGGACAGGCAACGGCGAATACGTATATCCGAAAATAATATTCATTTCCGGGCGTATCACGATACGCCCCTACCCAATCTTCTATGACCGCTACTGAACTTCACGACATCCTGTTTGGAACCGTCCAGGGGTACTCGCTCTCGGCATCCGGCCGCTCCAAGGTCGGTCGCGAGGCGGATCCTGTGCTCACGTACGGCGAGATCACGCCGGAGTCGGTGCAGTACATGATGGATATCACGCAGCCCCAGGCCGGTGAGGTTTTCTACGACCTCGGCTCCGGTACGGGCAAGGCCGTGATCTTCGCTGCCTTCATGGCGCCGTTCAAACGCGCGACGGGCTTGGAGCTGATCGAGGATCTGTACCAGTCCGCAGCCGATTCCGCCGCCCGCTATCACAACGAAATCAAGCCGCTGCATCCGGAAAAAGCTGATCAGGAAGTCACGTTCCGCCACGGCAGCATGTTCGATCACGACACGACGGACGGCGATGTGTTCTTTACCCACTGCACCTGCTTCGACGATGCGATGATGGATCAGATCGGCAAGAAGCTTGAGGCCTGCAAGCCGGGTACGCGCGTGATCACTGTCACCAAAGGTCTCACCTCCCCCGAATTCGAACTGACCCACTCGACGCCGTTTAGGCTCGGATGGGGCGAGGCAACCCTATGCTTTTATCGAAGGAAATAGGGCGACGCACAGCACAGGAATTCACAACCCCAATTGCCAAGGCTTGTTTGAACCTTTTTTCAGGTGGCCGTGCCACGTGATCGCGCAGCGATTTTACGTGGTGCCGGGGAGAGGACTTGAACCTCCATGGGATTGCTCCCGTCAGCTCCTAAGGCTGATGCGTCTGCCATTTCGCCACCCCGGCGTGTCTCCAGTGTAGTCCATGCAGGGGGGCAATCGCATCTGTTCAAAACCACGAACCTTTCTTCTGTTTGGGCGGTTCGGGCAGTTTCGCTTTCTTCTTTTTCTTCAGCGCATCAATGAGCGTATCGGGAACGGGAAGAAAAATTTCGCCGAGCACCCAGCCGACGCCGTCGAGAATTTCACCGCCGATACTTTTCGATGGCTTTTTTGGAGTCACGGTCTGGGTGGTTTTTTGGGCCATATGCCTCTTGGACGAATTATAAAGATTGTTCTTACAGGTTTCACCACGCAATCGGCTCAAAAATCCTGCTCGTATCCGGTCCTGTATACACCGTAAGAATTTCCAGCCCATCCACCATGATCGAGTGCACTTTCCGCTCCTCCGGAAACACCTGCCTGTATTCATGCCCGCGGAAATTATCGAGAATGTAATCGGCTTTGTCAGGCGTCGTAAAATAGAGACGATCCCAGTCCTCAATCGGCAGCGTATCCGCTCCGGTCTTTCCCACTCTCGCGGCGGTGTAGACATTGATGTGCGCACGATCATCGTTCTTCGCGATCCATTCGAGCCCTGCGCGGTAACCCAGGCCCCAGTAATCCAGATCGAATCTGTCCTCTATAAACCTCGTCGGGATGCTGAAATACGCGTATTCGAATGGATGATTCAGGGTCATCCATGCGCCCGTCGAGATCATCTGCATGATGAGAATTCCATATATCCATATATGAATGTATGAATGACTGGAGAAGATTTTTTTCACGAGGTTCGTCACCCACCACACTCCCTCCAGTGTAATCAGCAGGAATGCAGGATAGAGAAAGAGCACGTGGCGCCATTCGTCAAAAATCCCGATGGGGAGAACCATCAGCGCGGCAACCGGAAGTAAAAACCAGAGCAAGGCCAGTCCGGCCGGTTGTTTTTCTGTCAGCAGACCGAGCGGATTATGTATGCAGCGGATCCAGAGCGCGACGAGTCCGGTCAGGAAGAAGGCTGAATAGATGACCGGTGTCGTGATGCCGATCCAGATCGGAAGGTAATGCCACGGGACGCCCGCGGAGGAGAATGCATGACCAAAGTAGAAGCCGCCGCCGGAGCGGGAGGTGGTGTTGAAGAAGGCGCCGATGAGACCGCTTATTGGATGGTTCCATAAGAGAGGCCAGATGAGGGCTAGGACTAGGGTTTGGGTTGGGATTAGGGTTAGGACGTCCCTCGATACGCTCGCCGCTCCGCGTCGAGCTACTCGGGGTGACATACATAAAAACAGTATAGCCAGCACCGGCATCATCAAACCGAACATGCGCATGCTGATCAGGAGTGCAGTGCAGAGGATGTGAATGATGAAGCGCACGGCTGTTCTTTTTTCCAGAAACAGCAGCATCGTCCAGGCGCTTACTGCGAAGAGCATCATCGCCGGAAGATCTTTCGGATTGTAGAAGCCGTGCGCGAAGATTCTCGGGCTGACCATAAACATCAGACTGCCGAGGAGCGGCAGTTTCCAGTCCCGAAAGCGCATCCAGGCGATATGATAGAACGCAATAACGGTCACGAAGAACATGCAGAACGTCATCAGGTGCCGCATGAACCAGATATCGGCGCCGTCCGTGAGTCCGAGCCCCAGTTCGATGCTTCGCATGATGACAGTGACAATCGGGTTAAAGAAATTCCAGTCCTGCTGGGTTGGCAGTGCACCTCCACGGAAAAGCCAGTCGAACGCGTCGATCCCGAACTGGCGTACCGCAGCTTCGTCTGCCGACACGCCGTAGTCGCGATGAAGCATCAGACCGGTGACGAAAAAAAGAACGAAAACAGACAGGACAAATACCGACGTCCATCGGTCCGGTAAAAATCTTGAGAAGAGCCTCTTCATGCCTGAATTCTGAGCCTGTGACCGGCAAAGAAGAAGAGGTTTTCGATGTTGCGTTTTCCTGAATCTATCTCGCGGTATTATCAGAGATGCTGCCCCAGAAGCTCATTTTCTGATATACTATCAAGATTTCACAAACACACATGTCCAACCCGGTCACGTCTTCCGGCACTCTTCCCCTGGATATTCCAACCGGGGATCAGCTCTACAACATGCTGATGGAGAAAATCGAACCGGATCTGACGACGGCACAACTTCCGTTGCTCGATGAAAAATACAAAGGAGAAGCGCCCGCGGATTCGCAGGCGCGCGCGAAGCGGTACGAAACTGCGTTCGCTGAATATGACAAGCAGCTGGCCGCGTATCTTTCGACTCTTGAGGCAAAAGTGCGCGAATACAAATCGACTGCGCGCAAATCGCTCGAACGTGATGAGAGAACAAAAGAGGAGCAGACACTGGACGGACTCGAACAAGCCATGCATTCCATTTAACACATTTTTTATATGCACACACACTTTACACGCCAGGCATTCAACACCGGAAATTCTCCGGAGCACCGGTTGATCCGGATGGGGGGAAATCCCGAAGCGGCCGATGGTGCCGCAGACGCCACTGCCGCAGAAATCCGCAGTAAAACAGATGCATTGCTCGGCACGGAGGGGGTCAATAATGAGGCAAAAACAGGAGCTGCAGTGCGTTCTGATCCTGATCAGCCCGCACAGAAGCATATTCAGGAGCTTCAGGCGGAAGTGAAGAAACTTCGGAGCGAGGTGGAAGAGCTTCAGAGGAAGACGAAACAGGATGTCGTCTCCCCGGCAGCGGATCCGCTCGCCCAGCAGCAGGAAGAGGGTTCGGAGAATCAGAGTCCCCTGCCCACGCAGACCGAAGAGTCGGAGGGTGACCAGAGCCCGGCTCAGGGACCGGAAGGCAACCAGAGTCCGTTGCCTGTCCAGACAGAGGAGGCAACCTCCCCCTCAGCCGGACCCACCGTCCAGCCGTCAGCTCCGGCAGTTGCCCCGACGCCCAGCCCCGCTGCCACCAAAACAGCGGAACAACAGAGGCAGGAGGCGGACCAGGCGCTGATCAAGGGCCTGTCACCAAATATGCGGGACCTGGTCAATCGGCTTCCCGCCTTTATGCGCGGATACGCGGCAAGCGTTATTTCTGCGTTTGCAGGACTGGGCAGTCAGCCGCTGGCAGGTCCGGCATCCGGTCCCGGGAATACTCCCCAGGGAATCAACAAGCAGGAAGCGGCGAAGAAGGCAAAAACAGTTGCAGAGGAGGCGGCAAAGAAAATAAAAACAGGGGCAGAACAGAATGCGAATACCGATGAAAACGAATCAGATGATGCAGAAGAGGAAGTGGACAGTACCCGTCAGGCAATCGACAAGGCCGTAACAGACTTCGGGATTATCTCTCCGGATCGTCGCATGGGCCGCGTTACTGCAGTTGATAACAGCGATATGGAAGGGTTTGTTTCCCTTACGCTTGCCCCTTTCCTCCGCGGACAACCGAACCCGGGCGCTGAACTCCGGCAAATTCTGTCAACACTGATCGCGCCTGCATTAATGGTAAACGAAGGGGAAAACGCTGTCCGCATCAGAGCTGTCAATCTGGAACAGGTGCAAAGAATTCTGAATGCGCTCGTTCGTCCCGCAGCGGGAACACCGGAAGGTGATAAAAAGCAGGCCGAAGCAAAGGCAAAAACAGAAACGCTCGATACCGCAACACGGGAGGCGCAACTGAAGGTGCTGAATGAAACATCTGCAAAAAATTCGGCCGGGACAACGCAGGCGGTTGAAACATTCTACAGCCGATCGACTCAGGCCAATTACGATAACGCCAGCTACGCGTTGATTTCCGAATACCAACAGCTCTGTAGCATGGTTGATACATTGCCGGATCTTTTGGAAGGAGATGATCTGCAGAGTGCCGCGCGGGAGGTCGCTGTCCGTCTCACGATGATTGAAGAGATAACCCAATCGACGGAAAAAATGTGGGCCGCACACGAGGTTCGTGCGACACAGGTGAACAAGGTGATGCAGGCGCTCAGAACGTCGTCTCTTGGTGAACTGGATGCGGTGCTGAAATCATTCCGGGGCATGGCCGCGGAATGGGCAACGCAGGACGGCTCACCGCCCACCGCGTTCAACGGCGTCATCCGGATGGCGGAAAGCGTGGTTGCAGAGAGGCGGGCGCAGGAAGAAGTCCGGAAGAGTGCGCTCGCATACCGGCAATCCGCACTCGATCAGCTCAGGTCGGTCATGGGTGGCGTCCGAAACAATATTGCCCGTCAAGAGAAGGAGATTGCAGCGCTGAGCTTCCGTGCCCTGAGCCCCAGTAGCTGGCTGGAGGCACCGATCTCCTCGATGTCGGGAACGTCTGCCGGTATGCGAAAGACGCTCGAAATCGACAAGAATCTTCTTGGGCGCATGGAGGGTGCAGAAAGGCAGATCGCAACGATTCCTGACGCGCTTGGCACGCAGTCTCCAAAGGCCCGCATCGAACAGATTTCCAAGATCATGCAGGGCGTTCTCCGCGTCAATTACGATGAAGCTAACAAAGTTCTTGCCAGTGCGCAGGCAGCGCTCAAGACCACCGATGCCGTCATCCGCGAAGTTGCAGAATGGGTGCCGGGCGGAAGCCTGGGTATCGGTCTTGCCGAAATGCGCATGAACCCCGACAGCCCGGAAGCGCAGCGCAAGTTTATGATGGGTATCGCCATGACGGCCATTGATCTGATCCCCATTCCGGGAATCGGTCAGGTTGCGGGCAGAGCTGCGGGCCGTCTCACGCTGAGCGCGACATCCCGCGCCGCGCCGGTGATTGTGCGCAGGGCAATTGCAACGGGAGTGGCTGCAGGAACAAAGCGGCTTGTCGAAGGCGGAATCAAGGCCGGTCTCCAGAGAGGAGCGGAACTCGCCGCCGACAGGGTTCTTGGAACGGAGGCAGAATCAAAAGTCAGTGCTACGGATCTTGTGCAGGATGCCACGCGGGCAGCAGGCAGGCAGGCTGCGCGTACGGCGGCACGCGAAACCGTCCGTGCAATTTTGCCCCGCCGGTCCCGCGGACTCGAAAATCTTGCGGCCCGCTGGGCGGGGCGACTCGCGAATGCGGGGATAAAAGCGGCATTCGAGGCGAATCAGCCGGATGGACCGAGGACGTAGGGCACGGCATGCCGTGCCCCTACGGTGCCGACATTCATAATTTCGTGCGTTGTTTTTCCAACTCTGCTTTTTTTGCGTACATCTCTCTGTCGATGTCCGCTTTCCGTTTGCGCGTTTGTGACTCGGCTGCATTTTTTCTCTTGAGTGTCTCCTGTTCCCGTTCGCGGTGCCGGTGCTGTTCATCGGTCCGCAGCTCCGCGCGCTTTTTTTCCATGTCCCGTTTCAGCTCATCCAGGCGCGGTTTCCCCGCCGGTCCCATCGCCTGAAACTGGAGTTTGCGGCTCATCTCTTCGGCAAACAGTTTCTGTTCCAGGTCGCGGAATTCGCGGCTGATGGCGTCGCGTTTCTGCAGTCCTTCGCGCTCAATATCATTTTTCAGCCGGAGCTCCTCACTGTCCGTTTTTTGCTTTGTCTCCCACGCGTCCCGTTCGACACGGTATATCTCGTCCCGTAATTTGTGATCTTTTTCATCTTTTTCGCGCTGCCGGTGGAACTTCTTCGATGCCATCTCGCGCATCGACCGGAAATACTTTTGCTCTTTCTCCTCATACAGGCGGCCTTTCTCTTTCTCCTCTTTTAATTTCTGCTCCGTTTCCGCACGGCGTTTCCTGTCCCGGAGAATATCTTCCCTGCGACGGGTTTCGGTTGTACGCCACTGCTTCGCCTGCTCTTTTTTTTGTTTCTCCAGCTTCATATCCTCCTGCAGAGAAGCCTCGCCGCGCTGAATGAACATCTGGTCCTCCTGCCGGTGGCTGGACAATCCTTCCCGGGACTTCTGATTGAGTTCGTCGACGTTTTTCAGGTTTTCCTCCAGAAATCCCAGAAGCGCTTTCTTCTTTTTCTCCTCATCCTGCGGAGGCGGGACAGATGTCATGTTGAGCATAGGAAGCATGACACGGAAAGGTCCGTATGTCTCCTTCGTGGAGTTTATCCTGAGGAACGAAGGGCTCAGAATGACATGCTGTTCAGGCGTCCATCACTTTCACGCCCAATTCTTTCAGCTGCTTTTCCGATGCCATGCTTGGCGCGCCCAACATCAGATCTTTTGCCTTCTGATCCTTGGGGAACGGTGTCACTTCGCGGATGTTGGGCTCTCCCGCCATGATCATCACCACGCGGTCGATGCCGTAGGCGAAGCCGCCGTGGGGAGGGGCGCCGAATTCAAAAGCTTTCAGCATGTGGCCAAAGCGGCGTTCGGCGTCCTCGCGGCTGATACCGAGCATGTCGAAAACTTCGGATTGCAGCTGTCTGTTATGGATGCGGATCGATCCGGAGCCGAGTTCATAGCCGTCCAGCACCAGGTCATAACAGATCGCATGCACCTCATAGGGCTTCTCCTTGCGGTGTTTCCACTGTTCCGGATTCGGGCTCGTGAACGGATGGTGCGAGAACGTCACGGAACCGTCGTCCTGTTCCTCGAACATCGGGAAGTCGGTAACCCAGAACATCGCGTGAATACTCGTGTCGATCAGATTGAATCTTTTTGCCGCCTCACCGCGAACTTTGCTCAGACTTGCGCAGGCGATGCGGAACTTGTCGGCACCAAAGAAGATCGCGTCGCCCGTCACAGCGCCGGTTGCCTTCTGCAGCTGATCCAGAATGCCATCTTTGAAAAACTTCAGGAGAGGTGATGATGGTCCGTCATCCTTAAAGAGAATGTATGCGAGACCTTTTGCCTTCATTTCCTTTGCAAGTTCGGTCCAGGTATCGATCTCGCTTCTCGTCAGAGCCGCGCCGCCGGGAACTCTCAAAGCTCGGACGGTCCCGCCCTTCGCAAGCG
>CAYGGB010000008.1:0-12269 GCA_964349295.1 uncultured Candidatus Peribacteria bacterium
ACTATATTTTATTGATTTTAGCGAGTCTCAACGTCACAAAAACCCACACCCACCTGAACCAGTCCTTCCAGTTGATCTTCTTTCCCTCCGCGACCGTCCGCGGATGATACGAGATCGGATACTCGGCGATCTTCACACCTCGGAGCGCAAGCATGCAGGTGAGTTCGGGATCGAAACGGAAATCGTTTTCCTTCAACGGCAGTGTTTTGAGAATATCGGTCCGGACCATTTTGTAACACGTCGGCTGATCGGTGAGATGCGTGCGGTAGAGAAGATTGCAGATCCAGGTAAGCATGCTGCCGCCGATAAACATCAGGATATGCGCGTACTGCTTCTGTTTTTTGAGTCGCCGCGACCCAAAGACCGACGTGTGACCCCCCTGCTCCGCAAACGCGAGCAACGCGGGAATTTCCTCGGGGCTGTATTCGAGATCGGCATCCTGCACGATCGTGTAGGTGCCGGTCGCATACGCGTAGCCCATCCGGACGGCAGATCCCTTTCCGCCGTTGCGTTTTGTCAGGACGATGTCCGTCGGCCGTGCTTTCTGCCGGAGAATCTCCAGCGTCCGGTCCCGCGACCCGTCATCGACAAAAATGCATTCGGCAAACGGACAGGCTGCGACAAGGCGATCCATGATCTGCCCGATCGTGCGTTCTTCATTGAACGCAGGCACGACGATAGTGAGGCGGGGCGGGGCCATGGGGGTAGCGTACCTCACTGCATCTCACGCACCAACGTCCGTATCAACCGCTGAAGACTGTGTTTGCTCACGACAATTTCGCGCAATCGTCTGCGCAACCCCTCCCGTTCATCATGCGACAACGCGAGCAGCGTTTTGACCCGCTCATCCATCCCACCGGCAGTCGAAAGACATTCTTTCGGCAAGACCGCATGCGCAGCTTCCGCGCACGACACAATCAGACACCCACAGGCCATGGCTTCCAGAAGAGCTTTATCAAGACTCGTACGCGACGCATGGAGGAACAGTGTCGCTGCACGCATCCTGTGAACGATCTCCTCCTGCGTGACCGCTCCGATCTCCACGCGGCCCGCAATACCCTTCATCGCATGCTCATGCTCGAGTGTCCTGAGCAGCGTATGGTCTGCGGAGGTGATGGCGTGTCCATAGATGGATAACCGGTATTGATGGGGGAGCTTCGCAAATGCCCCCAGAATCACATGAAGTTGTTTTGCCGCCGTCACCCGCCCGACGGTGATCAGCCGGTGGACATCGCGGGCACTGTTTCCCGGCGTGAAGATATCCGTATCGATTCCGTGGCCGGTAATCATGCTCTTTTTCGTCTGAACCGGCATGCCGGAAGAAGAGGCGCTGAATATTTTTGTCGCGAGTTTCACAGCGATCTTCAGTGGCCACCGGTCACCACGCGCTTCGTACCAGAGATACATGCGCTTGCGCAGAAAAAAGACGGCCCTCCAGGCAAAGACCCCCCAGATCGGTGTCATATGCACAAAAATCGCATCGTACTGCTTTCGATATTTGAACAGCAGCCACCGATACCGCAAAATCTGAATTCCCCGCCAGGATCCGCGTTCCTTCCCGAGCGAAAGCACCGTTACGTTTTTCGGCAGATGATGACTGCCGACTTTCTGCCCGATCACGATCACGCTCTCGCAGTTCTTCGCGAACTCCTCGATCCAACGATGGAAGAAACCCAATATGGGATCAGAACGATCGACCTTTTGTGTAATGATGAGTAAGCGCACGGAGAATCAGGAATAAAGAATTAGGAATTAAGAATGATGCGCAATTCGTTGTAAAGCATCTGCATAATTTTTTACCTGGGTGACACGGTCAAACTGAGGAATTGTCAGCATGGCCTTCTCTCCTATTTCCGAGAGGAGGCCATCCCCATTAAGACCATCGGAGAGTTTTTTACAGAGATCTTCCGCAGTTCCGTCAGTAAAGATGCCATTGATCTGATCCTTGATCACCCATTCGGCAAGCCCCACCTTTGTGGTAATAACCGGCATTCCCAATGCCATGGCTTCAAAGAGAACGCGCGGTCCTCCTTCACTCCTGGAATTCATGACAAACACTTTTGCGGACTGGATCGCGCGATACACATCCGTATTGCTCTGAAGCCAGCCAGTAAACGTCACCCGTGATGCGATACCGAGTGAATGTGCCATCTGCTCTGCACGATTTTTCTCCGGACCGTCTCCGATCACCAGCAATCTCACATCAGGAAGTCTGGAGACAGCCTGAAGAACTTCCTGAAGACCTTTATTGGCAACCAGCCGTCCGCAAAAAACCACATCGTACGTCTTCTGGATTGAGGGATCAGGTTTCAGCGCATCAAAATCCAGATAGAGAGAAGGTATGAATTCAATTTTTTCACCCGGAATTCCCCATCCCCTGAGAAAAGCGGCAATTTCAATATTCACCACGCGGATTTTCGCCACTCTGCGCGTCCCCCACCGCGGCAACCATACTTTCGACATCCAGTATCCGATCCATTCAGTCAGATTCGCGGCCTTTGGATAGCCGACAATATGATGAATCTCCGTCATATACGGAATCTTCATCGCCTTGTGGAGCCACCGTGCCCCAAGCCCATTATAAAACGGCGGATACTCATGCACCGTCATCACGTCATGATGATGCGCACCGATCAGCTCCCTCCCCCTCCTAAAAATCCACCACGGTTGATACCAAAGTCCTCGCGAAGAAGGATGAAAGAAAACATTCGCGAACGGAGAACTTTCCACTTTCCACTTCTTGCCCACCGTAGCGGACCCTGTCCCGAGTCGAACCGAGGGGGCAGGAGCGAAGGCGGGTCCACTTTCCACTCCGTCAGGCCTAGGACAAACCACATCCACCCGCTCCCAGTGCTTCGCCATCTCCTCCAGCGTATACCAGAACGCTCCCTTCTTCCCCTGCAGGATACTGCGGTCACCGGAAACCATGAGCAGTTTCATGCGCTAAGGATAGCGATAAACGACTGCAATGACCATGATTCACCGTCTCTCCTCCACGCGCCTGAGAAACCCCTCGAACGCCTCGCGAAGCACTTTGTTTTGCGACCTGTCCGGATCGTTCATACGTCTCGTCAGAGATTCAATCTCAGCATCCGCCGCATCCCGCGGAAAACGACCGAGCATGTCGCCAAGAATCTGCAGATCTCCCGGGGTCCGCTCCAGCGCATAAAACGAGGCGCGGGTTGCAATCTCAGCATATTCCGGATCCTGCAAAGTGGCATGGATAGCGGCGGGCCGCTCGCGGAGAATCCGTGTCATCGGTTCGCGAAGCAGAGCCTGATGCTCGGGAGTTGCATTTCTCCATGCATCCAGTATCGGACGGATCGCACGTTCCCGGTGTTTTGCAAGACCCTCGGAGGCGGCACTCAAATTTTTCCAGAATTTTTCCGCCACCTCTCTGCTGGCATTTTCCGGAGGAATTCGTGACGACATCTCATTCATATGTCTGATAAATCCATCGATAAGCGTGTCACCGAGTGCATTCAGTTTTCCCTGGGCATCGCGAAGCACCCGCAGCAACGGATCAACCTGACGATTATTGGAATCAGATGCTGACTGGTTTTCGGGAATATTGATCATTCAAAACAGTATAGCGCAAAACTGCTCTTCCGGCCATCTCTTTACACAGCCAACAGCGATGCAAACAGCTTCCGATGCTCCTCCGCCACCGTCCCCCACCCGCGTTCATGCGCGAACGGCGCTGCGGCTTCGGCGGCAAATTCCCCATACCGGTGATCGGCCTCCAGAACCGCTTTGGTGATGTCGTGCGCTGTGAGCAGCGGCCGGATGATCATGCCTGAGCGGAGCTGAGCGCTCAGCCCGTTTTCTTCGGTCAGAAGCACAGGAAGACCCAAGGCACGCGCCTCGAGTGCGGCATTCGGACTGATTTCGGTGAGTGACGGGATCACCAGTAGATCATGCTCGGCAAAAACGCTCTGCACATTCTCGCCGTGCACCGGTGGAACGATCGACACCCTTCCCTGCATCTGAAGGCTTCGCGCGAGGGCCGACAATCTGTCACGTTCGGGCCCCTCCCCCACCATCGTCAGCGTCGCGTGAGGAATTCCTGCTGCCGCGCGGAGCAGACGGTCAAGATTTTTGAATTTCACGAAGCGTCCGAAATACAGCAATCGAAAAGGATCATGTTTCTGATGAGTAACTGTTTCGCCTCTCTCTCCCGCCGATGGCAACGCATTCTCAATCACCGAATGCGCCGGCAATGCCCTGTATCCCAGACGGTACAACTCCTCCTGAAATGCCGTGGAGAACACCACATGATCGAATGTGGTGAGAAGCCGTCCCATCGGCAACCGCAATCGCGGGTATTTCGTCATAAACTGCCTTAGTGACCGCCGCCGGCCAAGATCCGTATAGCGCTCCCACGTGAAATCTCCACCAAGCCGGAGGATCTTTCGCGGCTTTTTGAGCTTCGCCATACGCAAAGGCACTCCGCAGCTCACGGACGAAAAACACTCAATCACATCGGCATCAGCACCATGCTATTTCAGTGCCTGAGCATATCTGCGCCAACGGAGTAACGGGCCACCACTCTTTGAAACATGAAAAACCTTCCATCCACTTTCCACTTTCCACTTTCCACTTTCCACTTCTCCATACGTCACCACCGTCACCTCCGTCCCTCTCTTCGTCAGCTCCTGCGCCAGATGCCGGACATACGTCGCCGGTCCGCCGATGTCGGGAGGATAAATGCCGGTCGCAAGGAGAATCTTCATGCCGGCATTCTACTCCGCTTTTCTTAATGATTGGAGCTGCTCCGGCACAATCTGGAATATTTTTTCCCGGATATTCGTACAAAAATCGTCAAAGGAAAGCACCAAACCGCCCTCGCGCATGGTTTGTGAATTCTCATAATAAACATAGTTCAAAATGACACCATACAGGCAATCTGGTGCCAGTGCCTGAACTCTGTATTGAGTGATGCGCTGGCCTCCAAGAATCTGCGGATCGACGAGAGGCTCATACGTCTCGATGGTTCTTCCGACAAGATATTGCGCCAAAAGCACTTCTTCCTGCGAGACGAAAATTGACCGTGCCGGGGGGACCATGAGGGCACTATATCCCAAAGAATCTGCACTATCATTTCTTTCGGTACCACTCAACAGTTTTGGCCAGCCCCTGCTCAAAATCCACTTCAGGCTTCCATCCGAGTTTTCGGGTGTCGGACGAATCCAGCGCATACCTCCAGTCATGACCGGGTCGGTCTTCGACAAACCTGATGAGGTCTGCGGACTTTCCCATGATCTGCAGAATCATTTTTGCAACATCGATATTCTGCCGTTCATCATCGGCAGAAATATTGAAGATATATGGCGATTTCCATTCAGTCTTCAGAATGACTTCGATCGCATCGTTGTGATCGGTCACAAAAAGCCAGTCACGCTTGTTCTTCCCCTGACCGTACACGGGAATTTTCTCATTCCGGAGCGCGTGACGGACAACCGTGGGAATAAATTTCTCATCTGCCTGATGTGGACCGTAATTGTTGGTGCAACGCGTGATTGCCGCATTGATCCCGAAGGTTCTGATTGCCGAGAGCAGCAGCATTTCGCCGGAGGCTTTGGTTGCGGCGTACGGCGAACTGGGAACAAGAACATCACCCACTTTTTTCGGCGGATCACCGTCCCGGATATCCCCATAGACTTCATCGGTCGAGATGTGGAGTAACCGGACAGACGGTGTTTTTCTGCAGACCTCGATGAGCGCCTGCACGCCCAGGATATTCGAATGGATAAACGGTACAGCGTTTTTGATCGAGCGATCGACGTGCGTCTCTGCGGCAAAATTCACGATGGTATCGAGTTCATAGCGAAGGATCAGCTGATGAACGAGTTCGACATCCGCAATGTCCCCCTGCACAAACCGGATGCGATTGATGACAGGCCCGAGGAATGCCTTGTTCCCTGCATAGGTCAGGGAATCGAGAACGACGACCGTGTCATCCGGAAACCGCTCTTTGTGCCGAAGGACGAAGTGGGAGCCAATGAAGCCAGCCCCTCCTGTTACCAATAGATTCATGAGGAGAGTTTATCAGAATTAACAAAGAGAATTAGGAATTATGAATTAAGAATAAAGAAGACATTTTGATCTCCTGATTCATTCTTAATTCTTAATTCTTACTTCTTTATTCTGTCAGCCGCCTATATCTCACTTCTCTCGTCAAAAGGAGAATCCCTGCGAAACACAGAGGAAGAAGATTGAAAATCAGACGATACAGCAGCAGAGACCCCAGAATGCGCGACGGATCCATCCCCGGCGGCGCGAAGGCGAGAAGAATGCTTTCGAAGACACCGAGTCCGCTCGGCACCTGGCTCACGAGACCCGAGACCTGTGCGAGGAAATAAAAACTGAGCAGATGAAAATACATCGCAGGACCGTGATGCGGCAGCAGCACGTAGAGCACCGCGGCACCCAGAATCCATTCGGATGCGGAAACAAGAATCTGCGCCAATGTAATGCGGGCGGGAAGAACGGGAATCACCCATCCGCGGATCGTGATTGGTTCCTTCCGGACCAGAATGAGGAAGAGATATGCGGCGAGTGCGAGGAAAAAAATCATGCCGAGAGGCTGCAGTGTAGCGAACGGCAGGTGGATGAAGGACGGGATCGGTGGAGGACTGAAGAGGAAAACAGCCCCGCCCAGTGTGAGAAAACCGACCCAGAACGTGACCATGCAAAACGTGACAATGCGCAGAACGTCGGTGGCTTTGACCCCTTTGCGGAGATAAAAATGGCATCGCAGCGACCCGCCCATCAGCGTGGAGCATCCCACATTCACGCTCATCGCATGACAGATGAACGAATTGAGGATGATCGAGCGCCATCGTGGCCGCGACTGGAGCGCATGAACCGCGAGCAGGTCGTATCCCGTGAGCACCAGATAACACAGGACCGTCAGCCCCAATGCCAGCAGCAACCGGCTGGAGGGAACAGCAGATGCCGCGGAAAGAATTTCACTCACTGTGTGGCCGCGCAATTCATGACGGATCACCCAGATCGCCACAATGAACATCGAAAAACCGAATACAGCGGAGGCCCACGAGAGGACTTTCTTCATCGGGGGACATCGTAGAGGAATATCAGTCATTGTGCTTGCAGGCGCGTCTGGCCTTACCGCATCATCTACACCATCGATAAAAATATCGTGACAGTCACGTTTGTTGCAATCGGACAGTGAAAAGACGTGTATCGGCGATTGCAGCGATGAGGATCAGCTTAGCAATTTCTCCAGCTTCCCCTCACTCTCTTCTTTGCCGATCACCACAAGACGCAGTTCTTCGATGCGGAGGATTTTTTTTGCGACCTGATTGACCTGGGCCTGCGTGACCTTCTCGATCTCGACGAAATATTCCTCGATCGTGCGGATTTTGGGATACATGAGCGCCTGCTTCCCGTAGAAGTGCGCGCGCTCCTCGCTGTCTTCCAGTCCCAGAGTGATTTTTCCTTTCAGATAATCTTTTGCGCGGCGGACTTCGGCGTCAGTCACTCCTTTCTCTGCACACACTTCATATTCGTGACGGATCGCGCTGATGGCTTCGTGAAGCCGTGACTGGTCGATCCCGGCGCGGGTGGAGAGTGATCCCCCGTCCAGATAATTGTCGAGCTCGGTCGCGATGTAGTAGCAGAGACCCTTTGCTTCGCGGATATTGAGGAACATGCGCGAACTCATGTTGCCGCCGAGGATCACGGAGAGAATTTTGATAGCGAAGTGATCGGGATCCAGCGCGGGGAGACCCGGGAAACCAAGAACGAGATGAGCCTGTTCGGTATTCTTGGTCCGCAGATAGACTTTCTTCGATCCGTATTTTTTGAGCGGCAGAAAATCCTTCTTCTTTTTCCCTCCGATGGGCGCGAAAAATTTCTTTGCGAGCATCATGGACTGTTCGGGAGTCACTTTGCCTGCGAACGTGACCACAAGATTGTCCGGGGTGTAGAGCTCGTCCTTGTGCCGCTGAAAATCAGCCTGATTGACGGATTTGATCAGTTTTTCGGTACCAATGGTATCCCATCCAAGGGGACAGTCACCGTAGAGAAGTTCCTCAAAATCCCAGCCAGCACGGTACATGGGCGTGTCCTGGTACATGCGCTCCTCTTCCATGATGACTCCTCTCTCTTTCTCGATTTCCTCCTGAGGGAAACTTGCGTGCAGAAGCATGTCGCTCAGCACATCGCATGCGAGTTCAATCTCCTGCGATGCGACTTTGACGTAGTACCCCGCATATTCTTTTCCCGTGAATGCATTGAAATCGCCACCCACGCCATCGATCGCCGCGCTCACCTCCTGGGTCGTCTTGTACTTCTGCCCGCCCTTAAAGAACATGTGCTCCAGAAAGTGACTGATCCCCCGCTGCTCGTTGGTTTCGTACCGGGAACCGGCGCCGGCAAACACGAGAACGGTGACGGATTCGGTGCCATCGCTGACGGCGGTGAGGACGGGGAGGCCGGAGGGAAGCTTCTGGATGGTGAACATACGGGCGTGAGTGTAGAGCATCCCGCAAGAACATGCTCGAACGCTCCCGTTTCTTCGTAACTTCGTCAAACGTTCGACGAAGAAACGAAGAAACGAGCATGTTTCGTGGGCTCAATCCTTCCAGATCAGCTTGCCGCAGCCCTCAACCTCATCTACTCTCTCCCCGCTATGTTAGGAAAGACCCGTTGGCGACGTCGCCTCCGCCGGCACGGATTCTTGAGGCGCTCCAGCACCGCTGACGGTCGCAAGGTGCTTGCGCGCCGACGGAGGAAGGGCAGAAAGGTTCTGACGGTGCAGAGGAAGAAAGGCAAAACTCTTTGAGCACACGGAATGCCGGAGACATGCTCTTTCGTGCTATCCTCGAAAACGCATGAGTTCGTATCTTTCAAAAATATCCGGCGTCGCCTTCTATCTTCTTGGTTCATCGTTCCTCATCGCATGGATTCTGCTCCAGAACAAAATCTGGATGCGCGAATCTGCGGTCTTTCTGCAGACCGGTGATCTCCCGCTTGTGCTGTCGGCACTCCTCTACGGAGGACTGAGCCTGTACGGAAGCCTGCGGCATCCGGGGCGGCCGTCAAAAACATTGCCGTGGATGATCGGGGTACCGCTGATGCTGCTGTTCGGTTTGGCGATGATGATGAATTTCTGGCGTTAATATTTCACTTCGACATCGCCTTTTCCGGATACCCGGTTCGCTTCACGCGCAGCGATGAAGAGATAATCACTCAGTCTGTTGAGGTAGATCTGCACAGCGGGATTGATGGCTTCGACGGCCATAAGCGACGTCACCCGCCGCTCCCCCCTCCTGCAAACGGTACGCGCCAGATGAAGATGCGCTGCAGCAGGCGATCCGCCTGGAAGAATGAACTGACGCTGTGCGGGGAGTGACGACTCGAGCGCGCTGATCCACCCTTCGAGAATCGTCACGTGTTCAGGCCCGACCCGATCCTCTTTTTCTTTTTTCGTGAGCGGCGTCGCGAGGTCACCTCCAACACGGAAGAGCGAATGCTGGATCTGGAACAGATGGTCACGAAGTGCCTCGGGCAGATCCGGACATGCAATCACGACACCAATGACGGCGTTGAGTTCATCGACGGTTCCGTATGCCTCGATACGCGGGGAATGTTTCGGCACTCTTTCGCCACCAAACAATCCAGTAGTCCCTTTATCGCCGGTTTTGGTGACGATGGACATCGTCATATCAAGTGCAAGAAATGCTTTATTCGATTGATTTCGTGATCATGAACATAAATCTTGTCTTTCAGAAGTTCAGTCCTGTCTTTAAATGCTCCCTGAAAGTTATGGAATAGATTTTCATTGAGGAATAAAACGCTATCGATGATTTCTTTTTTCATATCCTCAAGATCCTGCCTGTTCATCTTTCTGTGATCTTCAAGATGCTGCTTTGTCGCCATTTCCGTACGTACATCGGCTAAATCTTGCTTCATTACCTTGGCATGATCTGCCAAATCTTGTTTCGTCGCCGATGCTTTCATATCCGTAACCATAGTGAAGATGGGAAGTATGCATATACAGCCTGACAGGGTCGAGCTGATAGGAAAGATTCCCTGATGCATTTTCTTTTGGATATGTCGAAATTATGGCTTCAAGAAGACCTCAAAGACGTTCCACACCCCCATGGAACGTCCCCGGTTTTTCTGCTATAATTACTGGATTTCAACGGTCCGTGAAAACCGGACCGCAAACATCAATATGTTCACGTTTCTCTTCCCAAAATACCCGCGTTCCGGCCGCGAAATACGGCAACATTTTCAGAATGCGAATCCTTATCAGTTCCAGCCGGCGCAACTGGAAGGCCAGATGAAAATGAACCAGGCGATGGCGCAGTACACGATGTTCAACACGCTGATGCAGAATTCGCAATTGGGTCAGAATGGAAACCAGTGGGCAACGCATGAACAGCTTCTGGCGCGGGGGGCGGCAAACGCGAGGCAGAACCAGATGCAGGGATGGAATCCCTCCGCTTTCACCGGTCCATCGGCACAGCAGAATCTGCGCCAGAGAGTGAACGACGCGCAGACATCGTATCAGGAGGGTTTTGGGCGTCGTGATGTCCCCGCCCAAACCCCTGCACCACGCAGTCAACCGCGTCCCCCGTCCGGAATGATGGTGGCACCGCAGCAGAACAATCCGTACTTCATCCAGGCGCCGTATGTGCACGCCGCACCGCCTCCCGTCATGAACCCGCCGGCCGCACCATTCCCTCAGCAGACAAAGAAACACGCTGATGAGGTACGGCAGCAGACTGATCAGAGAACGAAGAAAATTGCGCAGGAGGCATACACGCCGGCATTTACACAGCCGCACACTCCTCCTTACATCGGTTCCTCACCAGCCACTCAACCGACGGAACAGGAGCGGAAATCTGCAGCGCCATCAACGTTTGAAATGAGGACTGCGGAAGTGCGCAAGAGCGTTGATGCGATTTTTCAATCCCTCCAGACATCACCCGATTTCAGCCGGTACACAATTGAACGCGATTCAGTGTTCCCGACGAGCACTATCGTATTCCGTGACGGCACCCGGTGGGTTTCACTGCAGTTCAGAATCAGCGGCGGAAGACTGGAAATCGGGAACAGAAACACTGACATCGGATACCGGCCGGTCCCTGATACTTTGCGGACCACTGACCTCACGACAATCCGACAGGCCGTGGAAAATCACTGGGAAATACTCGCAAAAGAGCAACAGCAGAAGAAAGAAGATGCGAGAAAAGCGGAGGAGCGGGAGAAACAGGCCGAAGCGATCCGGTATAGAAATGAAGCATGGCGCCTGAGTCGTGCGGGGGTGATTATCGTATCGGTCGCCAATGGACAGGGTGAAAACCAGGAACTGCAAAAATTATTGGAATCGGCAGGAATACGGCGGGTAAGTGTTTTTGGGCCTCGCAGGGAAATGATGCTGTGCGGCGTGACAAGAGAACTGACAGAAGCCGACATTCGCCAGGTGCATTCATCTGCACTTGTGCACCACCTGTCCCCCCGTGAAGCACGCGGTTTTGATCCGTCGGCAGTGGACTTTCGGAGGAATACTCTTGATCAGTTCAACAGCGCAAACCATCTTATTGCGGTCGTGCCTCATAAACCCCGGAATCTGCGCGGATTTTATCGGCTCGCACTCGATCGTTTCATGGCAGAGAAAGGACTAGTACCTGATGCAGGATCTTCCGTGACGTACCAGAACGAAGTCGCGACACTGAGAACTGAATGGGAAAGACGAAGAACGAATCCCCGGTCGGAAGCTCCGGACAATGCGGATGCACCTCTCTTCGTCATTCGTTTCCGCAGAACCCGACCGCTGACCGCTGACGATTTGATAAATATTCAGGATTATTCACAAAATTTGCAGTCGGTGATTCCGGATGCATAGCCTGACTATCCCCCCACCCCCTCCAGCACTTTTTCATGAACCTTCTTCGCCTCGTCTTCCGTGAGTGTCCGGTCTTTTGCGCGGTACGTGAAAGTGAGCGTCAGGTTGTAGATGTCTTTGCCTGACCCGGTGCCGGTATAGAGATCTTTCACCGAAACGTTTTCGAGGAATTCATGGCTGCCGCGGAGACGACGGAGGATGTCCCCTGTCTGCTCGGTGAGTGCGCGGTCGGTGAGCGTGACATCGTAAACGACGGACGGAAACTGCGGCACCGGAGCAACGAGGGTCACGGATGGCATGACGGCGAGAACGGCGGAGAGATCGATGAGAACCGCTGCGGCGCGATGTGGAAGATCAAATGCGGCGGCAACGGACGGATGTACTTCAA
>CAYGGB010000009.1:0-4116 GCA_964349295.1 uncultured Candidatus Peribacteria bacterium
GGCGACAGCGAGGGCGCCCGATTGGCTCAGCAGGGCAATCGACCCCGGTCTTTCCAGATTCTCCGCGAACGATGCATTCATCCCGGACGAGGGACGGAGCACTCCCAGGCAGTTCGGTCCGACAAGACTGATTCCGTACTGCTTCGCGATCCTGATCACATTCTGTTCCAGCGCGTGACCCTCATCGGTTCCGGTTTCCCCGAATCCGGCGCTGATGACGATCACGGTTTTTACGCTTTTCTTTCCACATTCCTCCAGCAGTGCCGGAACCGTTTTGCCCGGAGTCACAATTACTGCGATATCCACCGCTCCGTCGATTGCACTGACAGACGCATAAGTTTTCTTTCCGAGAATCTCCGTCGCTTTCGGATTCACCGGATAGATCTCTCCGCGAAATCCCTGGGTCAGGATATTCTTCAGGATCATGTGCCCGACTTTCGCCTCTTCGGCAGATGCTCCGATGATGGCGATGGATGTGGGGTGTAACAAAGACATTTCATCAAATTATAGCCGAAAAACAGCATTTCTTACAGTGTCTTTACGGTCATCAGGCTTCATATTTTTGTGATGTCAATTTTCCGTTTTCCCCGTTCAGGCAGGTACACTCTTTCCGTGCCCTCACTTCACATCATGTACGCCTCGACCAGCGGTCACACGGAGTACGTGGTGACGGAGTTGGCGCGGTTTTTGCAGGAACAGGATTCTTCGTTGTCTGTGAAGGTCATGCAGGTCGAGAAAGCGACAGCAGAAGATCTCACGTCAGGGGATTTTCTTCTGCTCGCGAGCGGAACGTGGAACACCGGCGGTCCGGAAGGGCAGCTCAATCCGCACATGCATGCGTTTGTGAACGGGCCTGCAAAGTCCGTCGATCTCACAGGAAAAAAAGTCGCCATCATCGCGCTTGGGGACGACCGGTACTACTACACCTGTCGCGCCGGTGAACATCTGCGGAACTTCATCCAGGGCCATGGAGGAAAAGTTCTCGGTGACGCGCTGCTGGTGGTGAATGATCCGTATGGGCAGGAGGAGAGGATTCAGCGGTGGGGTAAAAAACTCGTTACCTTGTTGATTTAATTTTTCGTTCACCCGTAACTTCGTAACTTCGTTACTTCGTATCCATGAGTCGAGTATCACTGAAAATCGTCGGCGCTCAGGGGCAAGGGGTGAATTCTGTGGGGGAAATCTGCGCGAAAGGTCTCAAGCGCGCGGGGTACTGCGTGTTCGGGTACCGCGAGTACATGTCACTCATCAAAGGAGGGCACTCGAGTTACCAGCTGGATGTGAGTCATGAAAAAATCGAAAGTTCGGAGACGATGGTGCATGTGCTCGTCACGTTCAATCATCATGGTCTCGAGAAAAATGTCAGCGAGGTGAAGGATGGCGGCATCGTCGTTCACCAGACCCCACAGTGGAAATTTCCCGCAAAAGAGGATGCGGAACTTAAAAAGCGGAAGATCACCGTCCTCTATCTTCCCACCGAAGAGATCCTCAAAAAGCTCAAAGCGAAGCCGATTTTGGGCAATGTACTCGTCACGTCGGTTGTCTGGAGCCTGCTCGGCCGCAGCGCCGATGGACTCAAGGAGCTCGTGCGCGAACAATTCGGGCATAAAGGGGAAGAGCTGGTACAGATGAATTTCCGTGCGATTGAGGAGGGATTTGCTTTCACCGCGGTATCAGCGAAAGGATTGGCGGTGAAACTTCCCGATCCGGATCCTCAATGGAAGAATCACATGCTCCTCACGGGCAGCGTCGCGATGGGACTCGGTCTTGTGCATGGCGGCTGCCGCTTCTTTGCCGGCTATCCGATGACGCCCTCGTCACCGTTGCTCGGATTCATCGCGGAGAACCAGAATCGCACCGGTATGGTCGTCAAACAGGCGGAGGACGAGATCACTGCGGCGCAGATGATGAGTGGCGCAATGTACATGGGAACCCGCGCTGCGACCGCAACCTCCGGTGGCGGTTTTGATCTGATGACCGAGACACTTTCGCTCGACGGGATCATCGAGAATCCATCTGTTTTCGTCCTCGCACAGCGTCCGGGTCCTGCCACAGGTCTCCCTACATGGACCGCACAGGGCGATCTTCTCCTCGCAATCGGCTCCGCCCACGGCGAATTCGCGCGATGCGTGATGTCGGTGAGTGACGCGCAGGACTGTTTCGATCTGATGCCCGAAGCGTTCAATATTGCCGAAGAATTCCAGACGCCCGTGATCGTGATGACCGACAAGCATACGGCCGAGGCGCTTTTCACACAGGGGCAGTACGATCAGAAGAAGGCGAAGATCCGGCGCGGCAATCTTGTGACGGATCCGAAACTTCTGAAGAAATTGAAAAGCACCGACCGGTACGGTGCATCTGCGAAAGACGGCATCTCTCCGCGATGGCTTCCCGGAGCCGAAGCGGAGACATACTGTGCGCAGGGTGATGAACATAATGGTGCCGGGACGGTGGATGAGACGGCGGCGAATGCGAATGCGCAGATGGAAAAGAGAATGAAGAAAATGGATGCGATGAAAAAAGTGCTTCCGGAGCCGGAATTGTTTGGTTCAAAAAATCCCGAGACGCTGATCATTGGATGGGGCAGTAACAAAGGTGTGATCATGGATGTCATCCAGCGCATGTCTTCTGATATGCAGGTCGGATATCTGCATTACACGTATCTGTGGCCGATGAAGACGGAGAAGCTGGAGAAATTGATGAAGAAAGCGAAGAGAACCGTCCTGGTCGAATGCAATCACCACGGTCAGCTCGGCATGGTCATCAAAATGACATCCGGCATTGATATCAAAGAAAAGATTCTAAAATACGACGGCCGGCCTTTCTTTTATGACGAGCTTCTTTCACAGCTCTCGAAACCCGAAACCCGAAACCCGTAACCCGCAATTATGCCAATCCCATTGGAAACCACCGGCCCGAGTATGAACGACTACCACTGCGCAACGCAGTGCACGTGGTGCGACGGCTGCGGCGATTATGGCATCTGGACGGCAATAAAGCGTGCATTGGTTGAGCTTGGCATTGCTCCGCATGCGGCATGTCTCTGTTTTGATGTCGGTTGCCACGGGAACGGTTCGGACAAGCTCAATGGCTACCGGTTCCATGGACTCCACGGTCGGGTCATCCCGTTTGCCTCGGCTGCAAAGTTGGCCAATCACAAGCTCCCGGTGATTGCCTTTGGTGGTGATGGTGCGAGTTTCAGCGAGGGCGTCGGGCACTTTGTCCACGGCATCCGCAGCAACTATCCGATCACCTTCATCCTGCACAACAATGCCAACTACGGTCTCACGATGGGGCAGGGGAGTTCGCTCACGTGGCAGGATCAGCCGATGTACTCATCTCCAAACGGCATCCCAGAGCACACCCTCAACTCAATGGATCTTGTCTTCGCGCTCGAACCTACTTTTGTCGCGCGCGGGTTTTCGGGCAACATTCCGCAGCTCACGCAGATTTTCAAAGCCGCGATCGAACATCAGAAACATGGCTTCGCGTTTGTCGACGTTCTGCAGGCATGCCCCACCTACAATCATTTTGCGACGCACGAGTATCTTCTGGAACGTTGCTACGACGCGAATACCGAGGGGCACGATCCGCACTGTGAAGCGCAAAAGGCACGGGCTCTTGCTCTGGACACTTCAAAGCGGATTGCGACGGGGATTCTCTATCAGCGCGAGGATGTGCCGAGTTTTTATGAGAGGTTAGTCCCGAGGAAGGACAAGAAGACGACGCTTGTTGAGGAAGTGAAGGTGATGGACGTAGGAGAGTTTATGAAGGAGTTGATATAGCGGCTGATCTGCGGATTATTTTTTTCCGATGGATGAATCAATTCCGATGTTGAAAATACCCCGGACGTTTTTCAATTTTTTCGTTTTCAGTACGAATGACAATGATGCGAGATCCATATCGTTGCGAACATTTGCCTGAAATTCGTTGATCATATCGTCTGCAACAGCTTCGATGGGCTCTTCCATTTCCACTAACGCCAGCGAAAAAGAGGAAGACTCTGCATCGGAAGGAGTCTTCAAAATTGTGTGGCTGGAAGCCTGATCGGTTTTGAGAAGCGGAACATACCGCTGGAATGACTGTTCATCGATCATTGAGCCGATCATTTTACAT
>CAYGGB010000009.1:4126-11198 GCA_964349295.1 uncultured Candidatus Peribacteria bacterium
CATAAACCCAAAGTGCGTACTCTGCCGTTCTGCTGCACGTCCGGCTTTCTGAAAAATTCCCGGGATTCCTTCAGCGAGTACGGAAGATATTGGGCGCCAGCCGGAAGCCGTACTTTCCAGCGTTCATTCATATCCAGGGCGGGATCAATCATGATTTTCCTTTTATCGTGAACAACATTCATTTTGATCAATCCCCAATCCCTGAGAGTCAGTCGCAGTGTCCCATCAGCAAGAACATTTTGCCCGTGAAATTTATCCAGTTCCTGCTGGGGGAGAACCAGGCCGGGCTTCGGGGATTCTAAAGGCATAGGAGGTGAGGATTCTGAGCGTACGCCCGAATCCAGCACCGTCAAGAAAACTGCATATCGAAGCCTTTTCCCGTATGATGTCTTTGTGCAAATCGACGTCCTCACCCTCTTTCCGGCCATGTTCCAGGGGCCTCTCACCGAGAGCATTCTGGCGCGTGCGGTCGATCAGGGATTACTGACGATCGGGCTGCATGATCTGCGGCAGTGGGCGCTGGGAAAGTATAAGCAGATTGATGACGGGCCCTACGGTGGGGGTGCTGGCATGGTGATGCGGGTGGATGTTCTGGTGCCGGCGATTGAGGCCGTCAGTTGCGAATTACGGATTACGAATTCCGGAAAAAGAATCTCGAAATCCGAAATCCGAAATCCGAAACCTCACCGAATATACTTCACACCTCGGGGGAAAAGGCTGACACAGTCGCGGGTGGAGCAGTTGGCGAAGAAGGATCATTTGTTGTTGCTGTGCGGTCATTACGAAGGAGTGGATCAGCGCGTGATTGACGGGTGGATTGATGAGGAGATTTCGATTGGGGATTACGTTCTGACGGGCGGTGAGCTGCCGGCAATGGTCCTGATCGATGCATTGGCGCGGCAGATTCCGGGGGTTCTGGGAAAGCACGAATCGGCGCAGGAGGAGAGCTTTTCGAAGTCTCTGAAGCGGAAAAAAGAGTATCCGCATTACACGCGGCCGGAGGAATTCAGAGGAATGAAAGTTCCGGATGTTCTCCTGAGCGGGCATCACAAGAAGATTGAGGAGTGGAGGAAGGAGCAATTGAGGTGATAGACTCTCGCGCATGAAAGACTGGCAGCTCTATTCACTTCTTACACTCGTCTTCTGGGGGCTCTGGGCTTTTTTACCCCGCTTTGCCGTTGGCTATATCCAGCCCCGGAGTCTGACGATGTATCAGGCTGTGGGAATCATGCTGGCGACGATTGTTATTCTCAGCCTTACGCCGGGAAAACCGGAGACACATCCAATGGGGATATTCATCGGTATTGTTTCGGGTGCACTGGGTATTCTCGGTTCGTACTTTTACAACATCGCCATGCGCAAAGGTCAGGCGTCCATTGTTCTGACGATGACCGCACTCTATCCGATCGTGACGTTGATCCTCATCTTCCTGTTTTTCCGCGAAATGATTTCCCTCAAGCAGGGGATCGGTATCGTCATGGCGCTGGTTGCGATGACACTGATTGCATCATGACAGACGACCGTGTCCTCACCGTCCGCGTCCGTCCCCACGCAAAGCGCACGGCGATAAGAGAAACCATGAGCGACGGCAGTATCAAGATCGATCTCGCGGCGCCCGCGGAAGATGGAAAAGCGAATCAGGAACTCGTGCGATTTCTTTCGGAAAAATACGGCGTTCCGGTCAGTTCTATCAAGATTCTCTCCGGTCAGACAAGTCGCAAAAAGACGATCAGGATCACTTTGCCAGACCCTCATTGATCCATCCCCGCAGATCCGCGTACGACGGCAATCCGGTTATCTTGTCTCCGTTGATCAGAAATTCCGGAATAAGCGTCACTCCGCGTTCGGCGATCAGAGTCTGCTGTCCCGCAAGGGCTGTTTTCGTTTCTTTGGCGTCGAGGCATCTGGTGAATGACTGTGTTGGCAGGACCAGCTTCTTTGCGATCGCCAGGATTGCTTTGCGGTCACGGGCAGTTGCGGTCGTCAGTTCCTGATGCATGAGGAGGCCCTTTCCTTCCGCTGCGGCACAGAGCAGCGCAGAGGCTTCCAGTGCCGAATTGGGATACTTTTTGAGCGGGACGATGACAATCTGTATTTCCAGTTTTCCCGGTATAACAAACTCTTCCAGCAATCGTGGCAGCATATCGCGGCTGAATTCCCGGCAGTATTCGCAGGAATAGTTGGTGAAGACCGTCAGTGCATGTTCCGGCGCATCTCCGATCAGCAAAAAACCGTCGCTGGTCACCTTCTCTTTCAGTGTCCCCGTTCCCGTCGCTGCCGAAGACGATGATGTTTCATCGGTTTCAATCGCCAGCTCAATGGGTGCTTCGGATGCCGCAGATGACGATGCTTCGCTGCGGACGACCGATGACGACGTGCCCGTGCCGTCTATCGTGACAGTCTGCGGGGGGATGCAGGAGCAGAGGAGCAGTGATGCCGTGAGCAGCGGGAAGATTGTTCTCATTGGTGATATTCTGCTGTTCATGGCCCCGCGAGTCCACCTTCTCGGCGTTCCAGTTGATGCGGTCACGCAGCAGGAGGCTCTGCGGGAAATTATGCGGTTTCTGGAAGGATCGGAGGCGAAGCACGTGATGACTCCCAACAATGAAATGCTCGTGGAATCGACAAAAAATCCGGCGTTCCGGATGATTCTTCAGGGCAGTGCGCTTAATCTTCCCGACAGTCAGGGGCTTCTGTTCGCCGCACGATGGACAGGGCAAAAACTCCCTGAGCGTGTGACGGGTGTCGATACGGTGCAGGCACTGTGTCAGAAACTTGATGCACAGCATCCGGTTTTCCTTCTCGGTGCAGGGGAGGGAATTGCCGAGAAAGCAGCTGCGGTTCTTCAATCCCGCAATCCCGGACTGAAGATCGTTGGAACATTCAGCGGAAATCCCCGGCCGGAATATTCGCAGGCGATCATCAATGCCATCAATGCATCGCAGCCGCATCTGCTCCTGGTTGCATTCGGTTCTCCGGCGCAGGATCTGTGGATCAGCGAGTTTCTTCCTCAGATGCCGTCTGTCCGTGTGGCGATGGGCGTGGGCGGGACGTTCGACTTTATTGCGGGGGTGAGAAAACGTGCGCCGTCGTTCATGCGATCGTTCGGGCTTGAATGGCTGTGGCGATTCGTTCAGGAGCCTTCACGTTGGAGAAGGATGTGGAGAGCGGTCGTTGTGTTCCCCTGGCTGATTATTCGCGGAGTGTGATCTCCTCCTCTACGTACCACTGCGTCGTTCCGCGCTTCATGCGGATCAGTTTGGGTCCGGTTTTTGTTTCGGCAAGAAATTCCTGGGTATCCGAGGATGCACGAACGAGCGTCACCTCGCTGATTTCTTCTTCGGGCAACAGCAGCATCACGGCGAGACTGCCGTCTTCGGCTGTCAGTGCCCCGCGAAGATTCACCGTCGCGCGGCCGATGGTTGCGGCGGCGGCCACGATGAGCGAGCTCAAAAGGAGCGCCCAGATCATGGTGTGCGCGTACCGGAAGCGGGAGACGAATGCGAAGTCCATAGGTGTATGTTTCTCTTATTATAGCCCAAACGCGTGCTGAATGGTAGCCTCCGTGCGTGCGTAAACTCTGCCTGATTATCATCGACGGCTTCGGGGTCGCGCCCGAAGGGCCGGGAAATGCCCGCAGGCTGGCGAACATGCCGACCGTCCGGAAGATCGAAGAAAACTGCCCGAACGTCATTATGAATGCATCGGGTAATGCTGTCGGTCTCCCCGAGGGTCAGCAGGGCGCGAGTGAACCCGGTCATCTCACAATCGGCGCGGGAAGAGTGGTCTGGCAGCCTCTGGAAGAGATCAACCAGGCGATCAAACGCGGAACATTCTTTGACAATCCTGTTCTGATCGCCGCATGCGAGCGCGCGGCGAAGAAGAATGTCTCTCTGCACATGATCGGTCTCTATTCCGACGGAGGCGTTCATGGTCATATGAATCACTTTCACGCGGCTTTGAAACTCGCGAAGCAAAAAGGAGTGCAGAAAGTCATGCTGCATCTTTTCGGTGACGGGCGCGATGTGCCCGAGCAGCATTTCTGCACCGAATTTGATCTGCTGAAGGAGGAAGTGAACACGTTGCAACTGGGAACGATCGCATCGCTCGTTGGCCGGTATTTCGCCATGGACCGCGACAAGCAATACAACGATCGTACGAAGGTCGCATACGAACTGCTGACACAGGGGAAAGGCGCGGTCACAAAAGATATGTGTGCAAGCGTCCGGAAGTATTATCTGGAAGCCAAAGACAAAGAGAAAACGGATTACTACATTCGTCCGCTCAAGACCCCGGAATTCGGGATGATCAGGTCTGACGATGTTGTCCTGTGCATCAACTTTCGCAGCGACCGCATGGTCCAGATCGTCCGCGCTCTCGAGGCAAAAGATTTCAACGAATTCCCCCGCCCGGTCAGGGTATCCGATGTCGTCTGCGTTGGTCCGTACAGTGATCACCTTCCCGTCGCGTTCCCCGCGCCGGAGGTCAAAAACACGCTTGGTGAGGTTCTGTCCAAAGCCGGACTCAGGCAGTTGCGTGTCGCCGAGACCGACAAATTTGCGCACGTGACGTTCTTCTTCAATGCCCAGAAGCACGAACCGTACAAAGGAGAGGATCGGATCATTGTCGAGTCGCCCAAAGTCAGCAATTTCGCCGATGCCCCCGGCATGAGTGCTGACAAACTCACAGAGCACGTTGTGGAGCACGCGCAAAAAGGAACGTATGACGTCATCATCATGAACTACGCAAACCCTGATCTGGTCGGCCACGGGGGAAAGCTGGACGCTGTGATTGAGGGGTGCGAGGCAGTGGACCGGAATCTGTCCGTCCTTCTTCCCGTGCTCGAAAAGAACGGCTACGACTGGATCATCACGGCCGATCACGGCAATGCCGAGCAGATGTATTACCCGGGGACCACCGATATCTGTCCCAGCCATACAAGCAATCCCGTACAGACATTCGTCCATTCGCCGGTGATCAAATCATCGGCTGATCTTAGAGGCCTGTCCGGTCTTAAAGATATTGCGCCGCTGTGTCTCAGAATTATCGGGCTGCCGGTGCCAAAGGAGATGCAGTGATTTCAGCATCATTAATCCATATCACCCGGAGGGTTACTTACCCGATGCCCGGATGTGGGCATAGTCCTCATGAGAATTTCCGCATACTTCGGATCGATTTTTGTCCTCCGGTCTTCCTCTTTATAGGGAACCTCCTTTTTGGGCTTTGGAAAGGCCTTATTCATCGCGTCTTTCACTTGTGTCTTTTCCCAATCTCCGGGGAGAACGGCTCCTTCGGAATATCCATTCAATTTCCTGATAATTTCTTCCCGGCTTTTTCCTTGAATGGTCAGTACATTTTCGGCAGAAAATCTGTTCACCTTCATGAACGGTCCCAATAATCTTTGTACTTCTTCCATAACTTCGTTCATTCGTTCATCCAATTCACTGGTCCCCCTCATCTCGCCTGTTATTATCCCCGCTGTTGTTACTAGGAAGTCCAGCCGGACAGGAAAATTCTTGGTCATAAGGGGTGGATGATACGGAGTATGCCCGACGCCGGCAATTCTATATTTTCCTTTGGCAGGCACCACTGTATCCTTGGGCCATGCTTGAAGTTTCCTTTGCCAAAGCCAATTTTTTGGACGAGGTGGCCTCACACCCCGACAAGTACGTCCATCTGATCCTCATCGCCACCAAGCCCGATATCATCAAACAGGTGCCTTTGTATAAGGAACTACAGAAGCGGGGACATTGCGTCGTTCTCGGGCATACCGGTCAGCACTACGATGAAAATCTCAGCGGCGGCATGCTCAAAGAGTTCGGCGTGCAGCCGGATTTCAATCTGAATGTTCGTGGCAGGATGGATGAAGTCGTCAGTCAGATCATCGGGCGGCTCGGTCATGTCATCCACGAACTCAAGTCGCGGGGAAAGATCGTCATTCCGTACGTGCATGGCGACACGACCACGGCCATGG
The DNA here is from genome assembly GCA_964349295.1 of uncultured Candidatus Peribacteria bacterium. Classification (GTDB taxonomy): domain Bacteria; phylum Patescibacteriota; class Gracilibacteria; order Peribacterales; family Peribacteraceae; genus JABFSS01. Next base: position 10,101 of record CAYGGB010000009.1, read on the forward strand.
CGGCGAGCAATGCGGGATACTGTCACGGGTTCGCGTCGGTTCACGTGGAAGCGGGGATCAGGACGTTGACGCCCGCATTTGAGCACTTTGTGGCTCTTTCCCCGAAGCCCTCCCCTCAAGGGGGGGTCAACGTGGCGAACTGGTGGAGGTTTCTGCAGGATCGCCGCAACTGGGAACGGGGATCACTCGAGCCGTATCCGGAGCAGTTCAATACGCGTTGCAGCGAGGCCGCGACGGGGATTCATCTGGCGCCGGTGGAACTGGATCGTGAGTTCATGATCGGCGAAGGATTTCCCGATGACCGGATCTTCGTGGTGGGCAATTCCGTTGTGGACGCGACTGAGGAAGCGATGTCGCGGAGCAAAGAGTCCAAAGTGTTTGAGCGGCATCCGGAGCTCAAAGACGGTGATTTCGTGCGTTTCTGCATTCATCGCCGTGAGAACTGTCTGAGCGAGAAACGTTTCCGTGCGATCTACGGCGCAATGAAAGCGCTGATAGAAGAGGGGAGGAAGGTTCTGCTGATTTCGATGATCCAGACCGATCTTGCTTTCAAGCGATTCGGGCTCGAAGAGGAAGTAAAAAATCTCGCACAGGATCATCCGAATTTTGTCCTGTCCCCCGTTTGGGCGGAGTACGTGGATGTAATCGCGGCCATGAGCAAAGCGGCCGTCTGCGCGACGGACTCGGGTTCGATGCAGGAGGAAATGAATGTGATGGGAATCCCGTGCGTGACACTCCGGTTCGGTTCTGACCGCAGCGAATCGATCATCAATGGCGGCAACATCATCGCCCCGCCGGTGGAGGCGGACATGATCAAGAAAATCATCGATTTCGCATGGGACAACAAAGAAATGAAGAAAGCGCCGAAGATCTACGGCAAGAATGTCAGCGCACAATGCATCGATGCCGTCGAAAAAGTGCTGAAAGAAGGGGATCCGTTCAGGACGGAAGAGGGGAGACTTCGGTTTTAGGGTTGGGATCAAAAACATATGATTTTTCATGGTTGATGATTCCGACACTGAGTCCAAGGAGATGATAGATCGGGCCATTCCATTCGGCGTCACGGCGTGCCAAATAGTCGTTGACAGTGACTAAGTG
>CAYGGB010000010.1:0-11026 GCA_964349295.1 uncultured Candidatus Peribacteria bacterium
CATCGACAGGATCACTGAAGATGTACTTTGATGGTTTGTATTTCCGGTCATCGACGGGATCGCTGAGGGCAGTGTTCGACAACCGATATCTCGCAAACAGCACTGGAGGACTCCGGACGGCGTTCGGATTCCAGTTCTTGCAGTCTTCTACAGGAGCATTGAGGAATGCATTCTCGGCACAGTTCCTGAGCTCTTCGACGGGATCATTGCGCGCGGCATTCGATACGCGGTACGTGAGCACAAGCGGCGATACGATGACAGGAGGACTAATGATCGTGAGCGGAGGACATGCTGTCCCTGCAGTGGACGCAGGAGTGTTGCTGGAAGTTGCTGGAGTGATGAGCGGACAGACGCTCAGAATCAAAGACCAGATCACCTCATCGGGAACGATTGTGAGTACAGGCCTGCTGACACTGAGCTCCGCCCAGGATACGGAATTGCTGAGACTGCAAGACAAGACGAATAGGAAGAGCCTTGGCTTCTACACCGGATCTGGGACTCCGAACGGCGTAATTTCCGGGAACTCCGGATCACTGTTCTTCGATACCAAAAATGCGAAGATCTACGCGAAGACGGCTGGCGCAGGAACAAGCCAGGGATGGACGCAGATCACCGCAGGATCGGGTGTGCCGCTGCCGAGCCGGGCAACGCTGTGGCACGACGAGAGCGCGGTGACGGCGGGCAATGCGATTACGATGGAATTGAGTGCAACCTATGCGTACGACACTGCACTGTACCAGGAACCACCTGCTGACGGCGATGCCTTCACCAATGGGTTCCTCTTGAGGGCGGGAACATATACCTTCAGTGTGCAGGGTATCTCAAATTCTAATAGGGCAAAAATCGACTGGTACATCGATGGGGTTCTTGCTGTTTCTGAACAGGATTGGTATGGGGGACTCGTCAACGTCGTCAAAACTGCCAGTGTCACCATCACCGGTGACGGCTATCACGTGCTCAAGGGGGTTGTGAACGGAAAGAACGGGAGTAGTAGTGACTATTACATCCCTCTTGTAAAAATGTGGTTCAGCCCCTCCGTGGACAACCAGAACATCGGGGTGAACAGCGCTGCAGTGAATCTCACGCAGGCGTATGGGAATGATGTTGATGGCGGATCTGCGGTGATTACGCTGAATTCGAGTGACGGATCGTTCCAGGTGCTCAATCCCCTGTCTGCAGGAACGACGTCGGGATCGCTCGTATACGTGACAGACGTTTCGTATAGGAAGAGTGGTCTGGATGTTTCCATCAATGCGGGGGCATCAAGTACGTCGGGAGCATTGAAGCTGTCGACAGCAGGCGCTGCCCATATTCTCTTCGGATCAGGGGGAACGAATTATGATGTAAATTTGTATCGCTCTGCTGCAAACATTCTCCGGACCGATGATTCGCTCTGGGCATTGGGAACGGTGTCGGGGTCATCGCTGACCGTGAGCGGTCTCAAGAACTGTGACACGATCGATACGAATGCAGCGGGAGTTCTGGTGTGTGGAACCGATGGAGGAACGGCGACCTTTGGAACGGGGAACGTTATGACGATCGTGAAGGCAGCAGCTGTGGCTTCCTCAACAGGATCGCTGAAGACGTACTTTGACGGACTGTATTTCAGGTCTTCGACTGGATCACTCAAGACACTCTTTGATGCGAACTACTTCAGGACATCGACTGGTTCTCTCCAGGCCCGCTTCGATGGAAGATATTTGAGTTCGTCCACGGGGGCGCTCAGGAATGTCTTCGACTCCCGGTATCTCGCAAACTCGACCGGAGGGCTCAGAACCGCGTTTGGGTTCCAGTTCATTCAGTCTTCCACAGGAGCATTGAGGAATGCGTTTGCCGCGCAGTTCCTGAGTTCTTCGACGGGATCTCTCCGCGCAGCATTTGACAGCCGGTACGTCAGTACAAGTGGAGACACGATGACCGGCGGACTGATGATCGTAAGTGGAGGACACGCCGTCCCCACAGTGGATGCAGGAGTGCTGCTCGAAGTAGGTGGCGTGATGAGCGGACGGATACTCAGAATCAGTGACCAGATCACATCCTCGGGCGCCATCGTGAGCACAGGATTGGTGACAATGTCCTCCTCTCAGGATACGGAATTGCTGCGGTTGCAGGATAAGACGAACGGCAGGAATCTCGGCTTCTACACGGGCTCCGGGACGCCGAATGGCGTGATTTCTGGAAATTCCGGATCACTGTTCTTCGATACCAAAAACGCGAAGATCTACGCGAAGACGGCTGGAGCGGGAACAAGCCAGGGATGGACGCAGATCACGTCGGGATCGGGTGTACCGCTGCCGAGCCGGGCGACGCTGTGGCATAACGAAAGCACCGTGACGGTAGGAAACGCCCTCCTAGTGGATACCTTTGCTGCCGGTGCGGATTTGCAAATATTCTCCTCGTTCCACTATCAGGAACCACCGGCTGATGGAGATACGTTCACCAATGGATTCCTTCTTCGGTCTGGTGTGTACACATTCAGTGTCATGGGTGCGCAAGGCACAAACATAGGAAAGATTGACTGGTATATCGATGGCGTTCAGGTGGTTTCTGAACAGGACTGGTACGGATCCACTGCGTATAGCGTTATCAAAACTGCAACAGTCACGGTGACTGGCGATGGCTACCACGTGCTGAAAGGAGTGACGAACGGGAAGAATGGAAGCAGCAGCAATTACTACATGGTTCTTACAAAAATGTGGTTCTCCCCTGCCACGGATAACCAGAACATCGGGGCTGGCTCAAACGGCGCCACGCTCCAGCAGATTTATGGTAATGATTCCGATGGAGGATCTGCGGTGATTGCGTTGAATTCGAGCGACGGATCGTTCCAGGTGCTCAATCCCCTGTCTTCAGGGACGACGTCGGGATCGCTCGTCTACGTTAGTGACAATTCGTACAGGAAGAGTGGTCTGGATGTTTCCATCAATGCAGGAGCATCGTCGACGACGGGAGCCTTGAGGCTGTCGACGGCAGGTGCTGCTCACATTCTCTTTGGATCAGGGGGAACCAGCTACGACACGAATTTGTTCCGCCGTGCTGCGAACGTGCTCCAGACGGATGATTCCTTCTGGGCACTGGGAACAGTGTCGGGTTCGTCGCTGACAGTATCGTCGCTCTCCAGCTGTGACACGATCGATACTGATGCAGCGGGGAACCTGATCTGCGGAACGGATGGAGGAGGGGCAGGGACGTTCGGCACCGGGAATGTCCTCACCCTGATCCAGTCCACTACATTGGCGTCGTCCACAGGCTCCCTGAAAGCCGACTTCGCTCTCCAGTTCCTCAATTCCTCGACAGGATCTCTCCAGTCCCGCTTCGATGGCAGATATCTGAGTTCGTCCACAGGAGCGCTCCAGGTGCTCTTCGACAGCAGATACCTGACATCCAGCACGGGTTCCCTCAAGACGTACTTCGATGGACTCTACTTCCGCAGTTCCACCGGATCCCTCGCCAATGCCTTCAGTAACATCTTCCTTACATCTTCCACCGGATCTCTCAAGGCAGACTTCGCTTCACAATTCCTGAACTCGTCCACTGGTGCTCTCAAGGCAAACTTCGGCCTGCAGTTCCTGCAGTCGTCCACAGGATCACTCCGGAATGCCTTCGCAGCACAGTTCCTCAGCTCTTCGACAGGATCATTGCGCGCAGCATTCGATACCCGCTACGTCAGCACCTCAGGTGACACGATGACCGGAGGATTGATGATCGTGAGCGGAGGACATGCCGTCCCCACAGTGGATGCCGGTGTGCTGCTGGAAGTTGCCGGCGTGATGAGCGGCCAGACACTGAGAATCAAAGACCAGATCACATCGTCGGGAACGATTGTGAGCACAGGATTGATGACGATGAGCTCGACGGAGGATACCGAGCTACTGCGGTTGCAGGATAAGACGAACGGCAGGAATCTTGGATTCTACACGGGATCCGGAACCCCGAACGGCGTGATTTCGGGAAATTCCGGATCTCTCTTCTTCGATACGCAGAATGCAAGGATTTACGCAAAGACCGCCGGAGCCGGAACGAGCCAAGGATGGACGCAGATCACGTCGGGATCGGGGGTGCCGCTGCCGAGCAGGGCCGAAATGTGGCATGACGAGAGTACAGTGATAGCAGGAGGTGCATTGCTAAAATCATTAAATGCGAACCAAACATATTCAACGATTGTTTATCAAGACCCGGCGGAAAATGGCGATTCATTCACCAATGGATTCTTGCTTCGGTCGGGCACCTACACGTTCAGTGTTCTTGGATATTCGGGTACATCTGGAATAGTCGACTGGTATATCGATGGGTCATTGGCAGTTTCCGGACAAGATTGGTATGCCGGCCCAACATATAACGTCATCAAAACCGCCACTGTTACCGTTACCGGCGATGGCTACCATGTGCTCAAAGGAGTGGTGAATGGAAAGAACGTGAGTAGTGGTGATTACCAAATGGTATTAACCAAAATGTGGTTCAGTCCGGCTACGGACAACCAGAACATCGGGGTAAACAGTGCTGCCGTGAATCTGACGCAGGCATATGGAAATGATGCTGACGGTGGGTCTGCAGTGATCCTGCTCAACTCCGGTGACGGATCCTTCCAGGTTCTCAATCCCCTGTCTGCGGGGACGACGTCGGGATCGCTTGTCTACGTTACGGACAATTCGTTCAGGAAGAGCGGTCTGGATGTTTCGATCAATGCGGGAGCATCGAGTACGTCTGGTGCGTTGAGACTGTCGACAGCAGGTGCTGCTCATATTCTCTTCGGATCAGGGGGAACCAGCTACGACACAAATCTGTTCCGCCGTGCTGCGAACGTTCTCCAGACGGATGATTCCATCTGGGCGCTGGGAACAGTGTCGGGTTCGTCGCTGACAGTATCGTCGCTCTCCAGCTGTGACACGATCGATACCGATGCTGCGGGAAATCTGACCTGCGGAACGGACGGTGGCGGGGATGGCGGGAGCTTTGGCACCGGGAATGTCCTCACATTGATTCAATCTACTGCTCTCGCCTCCTCCACCGGCTCACTCAAAGCCGACTTCGCCCTCCAGTTCCTGAATTCCTCCACAGGTTCCCTCATCGAATCCTTCAAGAATATTTTCCTCGCATCGTCCACCGGATCTCTCAAGACGGACTTCGGTCTCCAGTTCGTGCAATCGTCAACTGGCGCTCTCGGTGCAGCCTTCAGTCAGCAGTTTATTGCCTCTTCGACCGGCGCTCTCGGCACAGCTTTTGCTCAGCAGTTCCTCGCATCCTCCACGGGATCCCTCAAAGCCGACTTCGCTCTCCAGTTCCTCAATTCCTCCACAGGTTCCCTCCGCGCCACCCTCTACACCGCCGGTCAGGGTCTCACCGTCACCAACGGCAACTTCACCCTGAACTCCACCATCACCGGTTCTCTCGTGAACTTCACGACGGTCTCCGGTTCTTCCCTCTATGCCGCAAACTCCCTCGCATCCTCTGGTTCTGTGGTCTGGGAAGGCTCTGCATCGGGTTCCTCCCTCTGGGTGTCCACCTTCGACGGAGCAGGACTCGCTGATTGTGATGCCGACGGTCAGACCCTCGCCTGGGACGAAACCACGAAGAAGTTCTTCTGCGGGGACGATGACAGTGGCGGCGGCTCCTCTACATTCGGCACAGGAAATGTCCTCACCCTCATCCAGTCCACCGCTCTCGCATCCTCCACCGGCTCCCTCAAAGCCGACTTCGCTCTCCAGTTCCTCAATTCCTCCACGGGTTCTCTTGCAAATGCCTTCAGCAGTATTTTCCTTGCGTCTTCTACGGGATCTCTCAAGGCAGACTTCGGCCTCCAGTTCGTGCAATCGTCAACTGGGGCACTCGGGGCTGCATTCAGTGAGCAGTTCGTTGCATCCTCGACAGGATCCCTCCGGGCTGCCTTCGATGGCAGCTACGTCAATACCTCAGGGGACACCATGACGGGCGGCCTCCTGATCTCGTCTGGCGGAGGAGCAATCGACGTGGATATCCTCCTGGAAATCGCAGGAACGGCATCGGGAAGAATCCTCCACGCCCAGGACACTCTCTCTTCCTCTGGAACGCTTGTGGTTGGAGGCAATTCGTACTTTGCAGGAAGCCTGATTCCCACTGTGACCAATACCTACGATCTCGGGACGGACGCCAACCGCTGGAGGGACCTCTACCTCTCCGGTTCCTCCCTCCACGTCGGTACGTCCATGAACGAAGGAACCCTCGGCTACAACGCAGGCGGCAGCTATCTGACACTTGGTACCTCCTCACAGGTCAACGCCCTGGTGATTCTGAACGGCAACGGCAATGTCGGTATCGGCACTTCCGCGCCCGCAGCCAAACTTGACGTTGCAGGAACCATCTCCGGCTCGACCCTGACGGTGTCGTCGCTCTCCAGCTGTGACACGATCGATACCGATGTGAATGGGAACCTGATCTGCGGCTCCGACGGTGGCGGGGATGGCGGAAGCTTTGGCACCGGCAACGTTCTCACATTGATCCAGTCCACTTCTCTCGCTTCCTCCACGGGATCGCTCAAAGCGGATTTTGCCCTCCAGTTCCTCAATTCCTCCACGGGAGCACTCATCGAATCCTTCAAAAACATCTTCCTCGCGTCCTCGACGGGATCTCTCAAGACCAACTTCGGTCTCCAGTTCCTGCAATCGTCTACAGGAGCATTGAGGAATGCGTTCGCAGCACAGTTCCTGAGTTCTTCGACAGGATCATTGCGCACAGCATTTGATGCGCGGTATGTCAGCACCAGCGGCGATACGATGACGGGCGGACTGATGATTGTGAACGGCGGCCACACGGGATTGCCGACGGTGGATGCGGGCGTGCTTCTCGAAATCGGAGGAACAGCGTCTGGTCGTGTTGTCCGCGCCCAGGACACGCTCGCGTCCTCCGGAACACTGGTGGTGACCGGAAAGTCGACGCTCAAAGGCGGAATCCAGCTGGTACCAGGCTCCATGCCCACCGCGGCTGCGGGCATGATCTACTTCGATTCCACGTCGAGTGAATTCCGTTGCAGCACCGACGGAGCCACATTCCGCAGCTGCATGAGCGGCTCGGGTCAGCTTGCGAAGGTACGGTCTATATCTGCCAACTACTACTCAGCCTGCGCAGTGATGATGAACGGCGACGCGCAGTGCTGGGGATACAACGCCAGCAGTCAGTTGGGCATGGGAGGCGGCGACCTGACAAACCGCAGCCTGCCTGTGCGCGTGGCTCTTCCCGGACCTGTCGCCAAAATCGCAGCTGATACCACAAACATGTATTTCGTGCTCCAGAACGGGCAGGTGTGGGCTACGGGTGATAACCAGTACGGCCAGCGTGGTTTGGGCAACACCACCAACACGTACTATGCACCGGAAAGAGTGGGCACTCTCACGGGAGTAACTATGGTGACGTCCACACAGGGAGACGACACCATTCCCACTGCGTGCGCACTCCGCTACGACGGACAGGTGTGGTGCTGGGGATACAACGGCTATGGACAGGTGGGCAATGGCAATACCACCACGCCGCAGACGTCGCCGGTGCGCGCAGGAACCCTCACAGGCGTCACGCTTATTACCGGTCAGGGCGAACGGTACGGCGGCTTCTGCGCACTCAAGAGCGACGGCACCGTCTATTGCTGGGGATACAACGCCTACGGCCAGGTGGGTAACGGCAACACCACCGATCAGAGCAGCCCGCAGCGTGCCGGAACGCTCACGGGCGTCACCAAGATCGTATCCACCGGCAGCGATTCCGCAGGCACCACGTGCGCACGCAAGAGCGACGGCGCCATCTGGTGCTGGGGATATAACGGCTATGGACAGATAGGAGACGGCACCGCCGGCACCGACCGGAGCACCCCCGTACGCGTCAGCAACATTGCCACTGCCAGCGATATCGCAATAGCCGGTGGTGCTACTGCATACGCATACGCTATTTTGAGCGATAAAACAGTGCGGGCATGGGGGTATAACAACCTTGGAGAACTGGGAAACGGCAATACCACCAACCAGACCAGTCCGGTGGATCCTGGTCTCAGTACCGTCGAGGAAATGCAGATGAGCGGAGGATACGATGGCGTCAGCAATGCGGGAACGGCATGTGCCCGCCTTACCGGCGGAACTGTGAAGTGCGCAGGTCTCCGGGAGTTTGGCCAGGCGGGTGACGGTGTATCGACTTCCAACACATCAACATTCACGACCGTGCTCGGGATTTCCACTGCCGCAAAGCTGGATGTGCTCAGCAACATTAAAAATAGCGCATTCTACTCCATTCTCTCCAATGGCACCCTGATGGCGTGGGGCCGAAACGACAACAACCAGTTGGGCAACGGCAACGCTCTTGCGACATACTCCATTCCTCAGGTCGTCAAAACTCTCGGAGACGGCTCGGTTGCCTCTGCGACAATGCAAGACGGCTATCTCAACAGCGCGGCCGGAGTCAATTCCGTCATCAATCTGAACTCGACCCACAACTCACTGCAGATCCTCAATGCATCGAGCGGCGGCACCAACAGCGGCGCCCTGCTGTTCCTGCAGAACAACGCATCCGGCAAAATCGGCCTGCAGATTGAGTCCGCACAGGACAGCGAATTCCTGCGTCTTAAAGACACAACCAATACCAAGAGCGTCGGCATGTTCACGGGTTCGGGTACACCGTACAACATTATCTCGGCCAGTACCGGGTCGCTGTACCTGGATAACAAGAACGGCCGGGCGTACCTGAACCTGAACGGAGGCGGTGGCAGCAAGGGCTGGAAGCAGCTGCTCACGGGCACCGCCACCGGCAGCACGTATCCCGACCGCGCGACGATCTGGATAGATGAGGTGAGTCCGTCAAGCACATTATTAAGAAACTATGGGTCTGAACCCTATGGATTCGATATGTACCAAGCCTCTCCCGCCAATGGCGACAATTTCACCGGCGGCTTCTTCCTCCGTGCAGGAACCTACACGTTCTCTGCTATGGGGTGTAATTGTAGCAGTGCTGGAATTCTGGACTGGTACATTGATGGCGTGCTTGCCGTGTCCCAACAGGATTGGTACGCGGGAGGAACAACACTTGGCGCCATCAAAACCGCCACTGTCACGGTCACCGGCGACGGTTATCACGTACTGAAGGGTGTCATCAACGGCAAAAACGCGAGCTCAGCTAACTATTACTACGAGCTTACCAAAATGTGGTTCTCCCCCGCCATCGACCAGACCCACCGCTCCCCCGGCGCCGACTATGCCGAGTGGTTCCGCACGTCCACGCCTGATCTTAAATCCGGCGAACTGGTCTGTATTGATCCCCTGGAACAGAACACCGTCAGGCGTTGCGGGAACGAAGCAGATCCGAATGTGATGGGTATCGTCTCCACCAATCCGTCTTTCATCGGTAACGACGTCTTCGGCACACGCGAAGGGATCGTACCGCCGGGATACGTTCTTGTGGGTCTCATCGGTCAGCTGCCGGCAAAGTCGATGGTGGATCCGTCTGCAGGATCCGGAGCCGATGTCATCCGGCCGGGAGATTCGCTCACATCCGCATCGCGCCCGGGGTATGCACGCAAAGCAAAAGCGGGTGAACCGACTGTCGGTGTCGCGCTCGAAGGACTCGCTGAAGGCGAAAAGACCATCAACGTCCTCGTCGCCCGCCGCAACGGATCGCTCACCACCGAAGCTGTTTCCGACCGCGTGATGCAGACCGTGAAGGATCTCCGTATCGAAGAGGATCTCAAGATCGCGATGCAGGAAAGCATGCAGAGCCTCTCCTCCTCCGGCGCCTTTATGCAGCCGATCACCCAGGAGGTCCAGCGCCAGCTCCAGAATCAGATCTCTGCCCTCGACATCCGCTCGGTCACTGATCGTCTTTCGACCTTGGAACAGCAAATAGTCACCATGTCCGGAACAACAACAGTTCCTAACCCCAACCCAAACCCAAACCCTAACCCTAACCCCAGTCCCAACCCAAATCTCTCGCTCTCCGGATCACTGACGGCAAATGCATTGAACGCCCAAACCCTCTCCCTCGAGGAATCCCTCGCCGCCAAGGACGGCCGCTTCGCCGGTGACCTCTACGTCGACGGTGTCTTCCACGTCCGTGATCTCTACGTCCCCAATGCGATGCACGTCGACGGTAATCTGCATGCCGCAAGTCTCGAAGTCGAATCCGGCGCAATCATCAACGGAACACTGACGCTCAACAGCGACCTGACCGTGACGAAGAACATGATCTTCGCCTCCGGATCGGTGCTCGCCGTTCATGACCTGATCGTGAGAAACGCCCTCCATGTCATGGGTCCGGTGACGATCGATGGCCTCGCACAGTTCCTCGGCAATGTGGAGATCAAAGGCGAACTGATGCTGAGCAACAAACAGGCGGGCTTTGCAGAGATTCCCGAAACCGGAACGTCCGTGACAGTCGTCTTCACCTCACCGCTCGCCGGAACGCCGGTTGTGACCGCCTCTCCTGATGTTCCCGTTCTCTACGCCGTCAGCCGCGCAACCTCGACCGGATTCATCATCCGCCTCGCCGGCCCGGCCGCCGAACGCATCGGTTTCTCATGGACCGCCCTCACTACGAGCGGCGCACAGATGACCACGGCTCATGCGGCCGCGGGAAATGAGGATCCCACCCCGTTCATCATCGATCAGAACGGCGTTCCCGTGAGCAGCGATGCCGCATGGAACTCCTGCATCCGCAACAATCCGATCCTCACAGGCGACGGCTCGCCCATCAGCTGCAGCGGATTCCATGATGGCTACACCTGGGAGCATCCCGATCTCCATATCCAGTTCGTCTACAACACCACACTGACCCCGGCTCTTCTCCAGCTGCCGGATGGATACGCGACAATCGTAAGAGAAGAAGAGTCCGCGCCAGTCGAAAATGAAGAACCTCCCGCTGAGGAAATCGCTCCTCCCGTGGAAGAACCGGTTGAGCCGGAGACGCCCGTGACGCCAGAGGAAGAAGTCCCGGAGCTTCCCGTTGAAGAAACTCCGCCCGCAGAAGTTCCCACCGAAGAAATCCCTCCAGCAGCCGACCCGTCCCCGACCCCGTCTCCGTC